>JALZCF010000617.1 GCA_030863245.1 Chloroflexota bacterium | reverse complement strand
GTATACAAGGAAGTACAGATGACCCAGCGAAAGCTACTTATCCCCGGCCCAGTCGATCTTGAGGATGAGGTCCTAGCTGAGTTAGGCAGTCCTTTGGAGGCGCATTACGGTCCCGAGTGGGTCGAGCTTTACAATCAGACGACAGAGGGCCTACGCACTATCTTTGGTACCAGCGGAGAGGTTTACCCGCTGGTTGGTTCTGGCAGCACCGGCTTGGACGCGGCCATCGGCACTTTCGTTGCCCGTGGTCAACGGTTGGCGGTGGTGCGAAATGGCTTCTTTGGGGAGCGGCTGGCAGAGATTGCTGGCGCCTACGGGATCGAGGTCGTCCCTATCGACGTGCCGTGGGGTGAGGTGGCTACGCCTGAGATGGTGCGTAGCGTCCTGCAAGCATCGTTGCCGCTCACTGCGCTTGCGGTCGTGCACACAGAAACGTCCACCGGTATTCTCAATCCGGTACACGAGATTGCAGCCGTGGCGGCCGAGTTCGAATTGCCTATTCTGGTCGATGCCGTCTCGTCACTAGGTGGCGTCGAACTTCGTATGGATGAGTGGGGCATCGATCTCTGTGTGACGGCCTCACAAAAAGCACTCGCAGCGCCTGCAGGCCTCGCGTTGGTGGCCGTCAGCCAGCGCGGCTGGGAGTACATGGACGATCATCCGGTGGAATCACAGGGCTGGTATCTCAATCTCCGCACCTGGCGCCGTTATGCCAGAGAGTGGGGAGATTGGCATCCGCAGCCTGTTACCATGCCGACCGGTACTTTCAAGGCACTCAATCTACGCGTGCGCCAGATCCTAGATGAGGGGCTTGAGCGTTACATCCAGCGGCATGCACAGGTGGCCCGCCGCTTTCGAGCCGGCGTGCGCGCGCTCGGGCTCAGGCCTCTCGCATCTGACGCGGCTGCCTCGCCCTTGGTGACAGCCGTCGAAGTGGGGCCGGGTTTAGAGCCATCAGCCCTCGTCACGACTCTCCGCGACGAGTACGGCCTCTGGATTGCTGGAGGACTCGGGCCGCTTCGGAACCGGATCGTTCGGTTTGGTCACATGGGGAAAGCTGCATCTGATGTGTACGTCGAGGCTGCGCTAGCGGCGCTCGAAGAGGTGTTACAGAAACGTAGAACGTAGCCATCCAGGACCTCGGTAGCGAACGACATTTGTCAGGGAGGCATCGTGCGGCTAGCCAAAGGCGTTTACTTGGTCGGGGGAGGTGACTTTGCGTTTAACCTCTCCGGACGCTTAGATTGTCATATCTACCTGATCGACGGAGGCAGTGAGCTAGCCTTGATCGATGCGGGCCTGGGATTGGCCGGCTCCATCGATCTGGTCGTCGAGAACATACGCGAGGATGGGTTAGATCCGGCCAGGATCGGCAAACTGATTCTAACCCACGCGCATGCGGATCACGCAGGTGGGGCACGCGAGATCCGTGACCGCTTTTATTGTGAGGTGCTAGTACCTCACGACATCGCGTACGCCCTGCAACAGGCGGATGAGGAAGCGATTAGCCTCCAGTACGCGAAGGATGCAGGGTTCTATCCACCAGAGTATCATTTTCCAGCCTGCCCCGTCGATCAAGAGGTGCGCGAGGATGACGTGATCCAGGTGGGCTCATTGTCGCTGACTGCCTACGAGACGCCGGGCCACTCTGCGGGGCACATCTCCTACCTCATGCGGGGCGCGGATCGCACCTTCCTCTTCGGGGGCGATCTCGTGTTTTGGGGAGGTAAGGTTCTCTTGCAGAACATTCCCGATTGTTCGATCCAGGCCTACGCTGATAGCGTCATGAAGATAGAGAAGTTGGACTTCGATGCGCTGCTTCCCGGACATTTGTCTGTCTCGCTACGTGATGGCAAGAGACACATAGATAGTGCTGCCGCCTCGTTTCGGAAGCTAGGAATTCCCCCGAATATACTATGAACAACCAAACCGTGGGTACTGTTACGTCTGTGGTTACGACTCAGGTGCCCGGCACTTTGTCGAGAGATCCCGGCACGCGCACGCACTCAACTAAAGTGCCGGGCACCTCTCGAGCTGAGCAGTTACCGTCTGTGTTTGTTTAAGGGGCCGTATGACCACATTCGCGCGTTCACTAGAATCCGATCGTTTTCTTGTCTACCTTCAACGCTACGGTGCGATCGTGGCCTTACTTCTGACGCTTGGCGTGGCAGCACTGCTAGCACCAGAACTTTACCAACCCGGTAATCTCTCAAATGTCATGCGCCAGGCGGCTATGCTGGGCATTGTTGCCATCGGGCAGACGTTGGTTCTGCTTACAGCAGGGATCGATCTGTCAGTGGGCGCCGTGATCGGTCTCGCTGCGATCGTGATCGCCGAGTATACCGGCGGGCAGGATGCGCTCCTATGGTCCGGTGTCGCACTCACCCTAACCCTTGGTGCATTGGTGGGGCTGGCGAATGGGTGGCTGGTCACCAAGCGCAATGTCCCCCCCTTCATCGCCACCCTCGGGATGCTGGTCTTCGTAGAGGGTGCTCGCTTCGCGTACACGCGTGGTGTTCCCAGTGGGACACTTCCTGCTGCGCTTCGATATTTAGGAACCGGTCAGCTAGGACCCTTCCCGGTCTCCTTCATCATGTGGATCGTGCTCTCGTTGATCGGTATCTTACTGCTACGACGAACCCCTTATGGTTGGCAGCTCTACGCCACAGGAGGCAACTGGCTAGCTGCGCGGCTGTCAGGCGTGAACGTGGATCGGATTGTTGCTTCGACCTACGTCATCTCCGCACTGCTCGCCTCACTCACCGGCCTCATCCTGAGTGGCTACATCGGCTACATCGACCGGTACATCGGTACGGGCTTCGATCTGGACTCCATTGCAGCAGCGGTCGTCGGGGGAACGAGTTTTGTCGGAGGGAAGGGGGGCCTTGGCGGCACAATCGCAGGCGTTCTCTTTATGAGCTTTCTCCTAAACTTGATCTTGATCCTCAACCTGGCGGTTGAATGGCAATTGGTCGTGAAGGGAGCTGTGATTGTGGGGGCTGTAGCCCTCTACCAGAGTGCCGAACGTGCTTGAATGCTACGAGTCAAGCCTCTAGTGAGCTCTCAAACAGGAAAGGAGGGTAACTGAATCTAGGAAGATTCGCAACTTACCGTGCCAGGACAATGCTTGATAGCGTGTAGGAGTGCAGCTACAGGAGTATTTCAAAGTCCAGTTTAGAAATGGAGGAGAGAGATGAAACGGAACATTCTGATTCTGCTCACGGTCCTGCTACTTGCCATGTCGATGGCAGCCTGCGCAGGTCCCGCGGAGGTAGAGGTCGGCGAGGAACCGGTTGTTGAAGAGGAACCAGCTGAAGAGGAACCAGCTGAAGAGGAAGGCGTCGCCGAGGAAGAGGAGGCGGTTGAAGAGGAGGGCGCTGCCGAGGGAGAGGGGGCGCTGGTAGGCCAAGAAATGCCACCTTCCATTGCTGCAATCGAAGAGCGTAAAGAAACCATGGTGGACACGAGTCAATACAGGACGGACCCACCATGGCGCATCGCGCATGCTTCTCAGGGCCCGACAAACTCATGGGCGCTGATGTATGATGCGCATTTCGAGTGGGCCCTCGATCAGTACGGCGACCAGATCGAGCAGTTCCTCTACGCGGATGCGAATGGGAGTGCCGACAAGCAACTGAATGACATCGAGGACCTACTAGCTCAGAATCCGGATGTCCTGGTGATCACTCCGATGGGACGCGCCGCCTTGGTGGGACCGGTCGAGCGCGCGATGGCGGAAGGTATTCCTGTTGTTCTATGTGCAAGTGGTGTCGACACCGATAACTTTGTCACCGAGATTGGCCACAACTTGTGGGAGCTCGGCCAGAACAAGGCGCGATGGCTGGCGGAAGAGCTGGGCGGCGAGGGCAGTATCTTCATGATGAGCGGTATTGCGGGAGTGGACACGGCTGAAACTCAGAAGGCGGCTGCGCTCGCACTTTTCGAGTCGGAGTACCCGAACATCGAGATCCTGGGTGACACGTACGGCGAGTGGTCCACCTCGACGGCGAAGCGGGTAGCCGAGAGCTTTCTCGTTGGTCATCCGGAGATAGATGGCGTCTTTTCAGATGGTGCGCAGATGTCGGTCGGTATCATCGAGGCCTTTGTGGAGGCAGGGCGCGAGCCCCCACCCATTACCGCTGAGGGCCTGAACGGCTTCCTTCGCGTGGCAGATGAGCACGACGTACCGTTCTACGCCGAATCCTATCCGAATGCGATGGGGGCGCTCTGTGCGGATACAGCTGTGAGGGTACTGCAGGGTGAGTCAGTGCCGCACTACATTGAGGTGGCCGAAGAGCTCGACGTGCCTGTCTTTACGAACGAAGAGCTTGGGGAGTACTATTTGCCTGAGTGCAGTGATGACATGTGGGTCGATTTCATCTTCCCGCGAGAGGTCGCTGAAGAATTGGGTATGTGCGAGTAGTCAATCTGCAGGCCAGGGAAGGGAATCTTGATCCCTTCCCTGGCTGCTTCCTAAACAGCGAGGAGTGCCATGACTTCATTGCAGGCGCCCATCCTAGAGGTACATCACGTCTCGAAAGAATTCCCTGGCGTACGGGCACTAGATAACGTGCACTTCGTTGCCTACCCGGGTGAAGTCCATGCCTTGGTAGGCGAGAATGGGGCCGGCAAGTCGACACTGATGAAGATCTTGGCGGGGGCGTATCAACCGGATAGGGGCGAGATCATCTTCAAAGGAGATTCCTACCAATCGCTCACCCCCCGCGAGGCGCAAGCGCTGGGCATTGCTATCATCTATCAGGAACTGAATCTGATCGAGGAGATGAGCGTTGCCGAGAATATTTTCCTGGGCCGGGAACCGCGGAGCGGGCCAGGGGTGATCGATTATGGCGCCCTCATCGACGCAACCCGTGCGTTGCTCGCGCGCTTACAGGTAAAGTTGGACCCGCAACGCCGTGTGAAACGTCTCACCGTGGCAGAGCAGCAAATGGTCGAGATCGCCAAGGCCCTCTCCTTCAACGCCGATCTCATTATCATGGATGAACCGTCTGCTATTCTAGCAGGCGATGAACTGCAGGCTCTCTTCGACGTCATCAACACCCTCCGGGCTGAAGGGGTAGCGATCATCTATATATCTCACCGTTTGGATGAGGTCTTCCAAATCGCCGATCGGGCGACCATCCTTAAAGATGGCCAGGTGGTGCATAGCGGTCCGATTAGCGGGATGAGCAAGGGCCAGTTGATCCGCTACATGGTTGGCCGCGAATTGAGTGAGGGCTATCCAACAGCAGCCACAGCGCCTAGAGAGCCGATCCTGAGGGTGCTTGATCTCAGTGCCGGGGAGGTAGTGCACGACATCAGTTTTTCCGTCCGGCGAGGGGAGATTGTCGGTATCGCCGGATTGGTGGGCTCCGGCCGCACTGATCTCGCACGTGCGTTATTCGGTGCTTTACCCATTGACGAAGGCGAAGTGTGGTTAGGGGAGAAACAACTCAAGCTACGCAACCCGCAAGATGCAATTCGGCACGGCATTGCCCTGCTGCCGGAGGACCGCAAACGGGAGGGACTCGTGCTCGACCAATCGCTCCTCCACAACATGACGCTGCCGATCATTGGCCGCGTCTCGCGCTGGGCCTTCATCCCTAAAAAGATACGTGTCCTGGTCGACTCTATGATTGAGACACTGCAGATTCGTACCGCTGGTGTCGAACAGGAGGTCCAATATCTCAGCGGGGGAAACCAGCAGAAGGTCGTTCTAGGCAAGTGGCTGCTGGCCGATCCCGAGGTGATCATCCTGGATGAGCCAACCCGCGGGATTGATGTGGGGGCGAAGTTCGAGATCTATCGGTTGATGCGAGAATTGAGTGCCGGTGGAAAGGCAATCCTGATGATCTCAAGTGAGCTGCCGGAGGTACTCGGGATGAGTGACCGGATCTTGGTCATGCACGAGGGACGCCTCCAGGGGGAGCTGGCGGGTGCGACCGCTACAGAGGAGGAGGTGATGTTTCTGGCAACGGGTCATGAGTTGAGCGAGCGGGATGTTGAACCGGCGGGACAGCCGGTTGCTGAGCCAGGAGCGTATCCGTGAGGCAGCGCGAACGGCACGGTACCCCAATCCAGCGCTTTGGCGACCTGTGGCGAGACAACGCGGTCCCGCTCATCCTGCTCGCGGTCCTTCTTCTCTTGACCCTTGTCGGGATCCTAAATTCGCCGCTCTTCCGAAGCCCGCGCAACATTTTCAATCTGTTACGCCAGGCCGTGAGCCTTGGTCTGGTCAGCATCGGCCAAACCCTCGTGATACTCACAGGGGGCATCGACTTATCAGTCGGTGCGGTTGTGAAGTTAACCTCGCTACTCACGGCGGGTATCATGAACGGTCGCGAGGAGTGGATGCTCCCAGCCATCATGGCGGCGCTGATGGTCGGAGGGACGATCGGACTGATAAATGGCCTGCTTGTTACACGGTTGAGCGTACCGCCATTTGTTGCAACGCTGGGTACGTGGATCATGGTGAACGGGATCTCGCTGCTCTATACCACCTCCCCTATCGGGCGTATCGCTCCCCCCTTCTTCCGCGTCTATACGGAGACGATCGGTCCCGTTCCCGTCAGCGTCATCGCGTTCCTGCTGTTCTGGTTGATGTGGGTCTTTGTGTTGCGGCGAACTGCCTTCGGGCGTCATATCTACGCGGTAGGGGGTAACGAGCGGGTGGCGCACCTCTCCGGTATCCCCGTCAAGCGGGTCCGTCTGGCCGTCTATACCATTAGCGGCTTACTCGCCGCGATGACGGGCCTTTTCCTCGTCAGTCGGATGGGGGTAGGCGATCCGGTGGTTGGCACCGGCCTGGAATTGGATTCGATCACGGCAGTTATCCTAGGCGGTACAAGTCTATTCGGCGGCGTCGGCTCATTGGTTGGGACGCTTGAAGGCGTTCTCCTCCTCAGCCTGATCAGTAACCTGTTCAACCTGCTTGATGTGTCAACATGGTATCAACAGTTGATCAAGGGGGCCATCATCCTTGGGGCGGTTGCCATCTATAAGCAAGAACGTTGATCTGAGATACCTATACAAAAGGAGGGAATCATATGGCAGAACGGAAATATCCCGAATGGATGGGCAAGATGCGTGCGCTAACAGACGAGGAGATCGCCGAATTCCTCGAAGAGCCGATCGTAGCTCGCCTGGGAACAGTCATGGCTGATGGAACACCTTACGTGAGTCCAGTGTGGCAAGAGTATGACCCCGAGGAGAAGGTACTCTATATCGTCGGGCGCGAGAAATCGGCCTACGTCAAACATCTGCAGCGGATCCCACGCGTCTCTGTCTCATGTGCGCGCGATAATGCGCCGTACACCCGTGCCCTCTTCATTGGGGAGGCTGAGATCGTAGAGGGACCGGTGACGGCCGAGGAGGGCACGTGGCAGCCGATTGCGGATCGGATGGCCCTACGCTACCTGGGCGAGCGCGGCCCCGAATACCTGGAACCTACCCTCGATCGGCCGCGCTACCTGATCAAGGTGACTCCAAATAGGGTGATTTCCTGGGAGGGCGTCGAGTGGGCCGACAGATATCTAGAGATTGAAGAAGAGGAATCCTGAATTGGAGGACGCCTGTTTCAATCGCTACGTGGCTGAAAGTGCTGAACTGCCCGAACGAGGATGTCCGATGCCTGGGCAACCTGTGCGAGGCTTACCCACTCGCGGGAGGAGTGGGCCTCGCTGATCCGTCCCGGACCGAACACAATGCTAGGAATACCACCTTTACCAGCTAGCATGCTTGCATCTGTACCATAGGGCACGCCCTGGGTCTCTGTCGGTAAGCCAGCATCCAAGCACGCACGCTGTAATGCGACGAGCAGTGGATGTCCCTGCACTGTTTCCATGCCCCGGGCTATCTGGATAGTCTCTGTACGACGTGCGGTGATCCAAGGCTCCTGATCCATCAGCTCGGCGAGGAGTTGATCGACGTCCGCCAGAACCTCCTCCGGCACCTCGTTAGGCAGCGTTCGCCTATCGATGTCGATATCGCAGGTTGCCGGCACGACGTTGATGACCTCGCCCCCATGAAAGCGACTAACGGTCAGGGTAGCCGGGCCTACGAGCGGATGCATCTGCGAGGTCGAGAGCCTATCGGCGTAAGTGCGCAGCGCCCGAACAACCTCGACCGCCTGGTAGATGGCGTTTTCCTCTGGAACGGGCGTTGAGGTATGCCCTGCTCGACCCTGCGTTGTTATCCGGAAACGCACGACGCCCTTATACGCGGTAACGAGCCGTAGATCGGTCGGTTCACCCACCACCGCGCCGTCGACCTCGATGCCAAGGTCGAGGAAGGCCTCCGCGCCAAAGCTACCATCCTCCTCTGAAATGGCTGCCAATAGGATGACATCACAGGGAAGGGTGTCGGCCTTCTGCACGAGCTGCTCGATCGCATGCAGCATGGCTGCCAGCGAGCCTTTGGTGTCGCACGCACCACGGCCGTAGAGCCGCCCGTCCTCTACTTCTGGTGTGAAGGCGTCCGACATGTCTCCTGCAGGCACGGTATCGGTGTGTGCCTCAAGGAGGAGTGCCCCACGACCTCTTGGCGCATGAAGGCGCGCGATGACATTGGGCCGATTCGGAAAAACCTCCTGGCGCTCCACCTCGAGTCCCAGTCGTTCACAGAAGGCGCTTACGTAATCGGCAACGGCTATCTCGCCACGTTGACCACCGGGAAGTGTTGGATTCACGCTTTCACGCGCCACCAGATCACTCAGAAGGGATGCCACGCGTTCTAAATTGCTCATCTTCCTCTCTAAAGTTGCGTGCGTCGGGTTAGCGCTCGACTCTTCTGTCGGATTGACTCAAGAGGGCCCTCACTTCTTCCTCGTTCGTTACCAGCATGTCGCCGTGCTGGCTGAGGGCCAGTGCAGCCAGCGCGACGCCATACTGTAGGCCCTGCTGCAGATCGCCATCAAGCCAACCGTGAAGCACTCCCGCGGCCAAGGCATCCCCGGCCCCAAGCCGATCGATGATCTGTACGGGCAAAGCAGGTTGCTGCCAAAAGTGGATGCCATCCGATGCAATCACGCCTCTGTCCTTTAGCGAGATGACCACCTGGTGTGCACTGCTCCACTGCTGGACACGCGTGGCGATTTCTTCGGGCGTGCCCGCGCAGCCTAGCAATCCGCGGGCGTCACCTTCGGCACAAAAGAGGAGGTCTACGCCTTGAATTAATGGCGTAAGCACCTCCCTAGCCCTGTCTGTCGTCCATAACTTCTGACGGTAGTTGATATCGAAGCTGATAGCAAGCCCTGCCTCTTTCGCCCGGGCGATAGCTTGCGTAACCACGCTGTGACACGATGGCGAGAGAGCAGGTGTGATACCGGTCAGATGAAGGATTCTGCTCGATAGGAGATAGAGCCAATCGATCTGCTCAGGCCCAAGACGAGCCGCGCAGGAGTCGGCACGGTCATATATCACTTGAATGGGACGGGGAGGCACCGCAAAATCGACGTAATAGGTGCCTAGTCGTCCAGCCTCGAACCACACCACACCGCCTAGGTCGATGCCCGCAACGCGAAGATGCCTGGCGACGAGGCGACCCAATGCATTGCTTGGTAGGGCACCGAACCAGGCACAACGACGCCCCAACTGAGCCAGTGCCGCAACGACATTGGCCTCAGCACCGCCCGGAGCCAAATCCAGTTGGCTTGCCGCCTCTAACCGATAGCCTGCGGGCACGCTCAGCCGCAGCATGACTTCCCCCACCGTCGTTACGTCGAAACGAGAGCTAGCCACGCCGAGCCCTCTCCCATATCTCGCGGAGCGCCTTTGCTCTTTGCTCGATCTCCTCTAAAGCGATAGGCGATCCCGGAACCAATGAACTGCCTACCCCTACAGCGACTGCCCCGGCGCGAACGTACTCCGACAGGTTAGTAGGGGAGATTCCTCCAGTGGGCACAAACTCTATGTCGTCCAAAGGTGCCCGCAGCGCCTTGAGGTAGTCGGGTCCTAGAACGTCCGCCGGAAACAACTTCAGCATGCTGCAACCTGCCGCGTACGCGGTTTGAGCTTCCGTCGGAGTGAGTACACCCGGCAGATGGAGGATGCCACGAGCCTGCGAGCGCGCAACGGATGCGGGGTCGAAATTGGGCGATACGACGAACTGTGCCCCGACGTCGATAGCTGGATCCACCTGCTCGACGGTGCGCACCGTGCCAACGCCGACCACCATATCGTCGCCAAACCGTTCACGTAGCGTTGCAATAGCCCCTAAAGCATTCTGGCTGTTTAGGGTAACCTCCACTACTGGAATGCCTGCAGCAAGTAGAACGTCGCCTAGTTCAAGGAGCCACGCTGTCGGAAAGTCCCCACGGATGATAGGGATGATACCAACTCGTTTGATGTGCTCCCTGATTTCTTCGACGCTGTTTACGATGGATTTCGAGTTTCGATTCATAGTTAGTACTCGACGCCGACTTTCAGGTTCTCGAACTGTAGAAGATAGTGCGACACCAAGGTCACGATGTCAAGCTTGCCCTCCTCGCTGAGTATCATAACCGACACCGAGATGACAGACTTTGTCTTGGACGCGACTCGCTAACACCATGACCTCCTTCTACCGTTTTGCCTCACGCAAAATCTCCAAGCCGCAAAGCCACCAATGCGCGTGCTCTATTTCGATCCCAGTTCATCAGTGGACCGGCTGAGGCGCTCCACTAACTGGCGCAGGAATGTCCTGCCGTATAAAATTCGTTACCCCATGTGTCCATCCTGAAAGGCATAATCAAAAATGAGCGTTCGAACGAAGCTGGCGCTAAGTTACCTCGCCATCGTTATTATCTTCGTGAGCCTGGGCGCCTACGTCACCTATTCCGAGCGATTTCTCGCCAGCCGAATGGCCGCGCTCGACGAGCGGTTTGAAATGACAGCGGAACAGGGCGAGGTACTGGATGCAACCGCGCGCCTGGCACTCGCCTTTCAAACCTCACATTTGGCCCTCCATGAATTGCTTCTAGGGGAGATGGAAGCCCAAGAGGAGTTTCTTGCCAGCATGGAGGTCTTCGATACACACCTGGATGAGCTCGTTGCCGTCTACGAGGTAAACGCAGCACGGGCACGAGTCGCTAGTGATCCTGAGGCGGTAGAAATAGCAGGGAAGCTCGTCACGCTGGAAGCAATAGAGGAGCAGCACCAACAGTTCCACGAAGACGCCACGCTCGTCATTGATTTGATCGACGCTGGCAACCTAGAGCAAGCCAGCGCCTTATTAGAAGACGAAGAAATGGAAGGCCAACTCGCGGCCCTGCAACAGCAACTGGCGGTTCTTGAAGAGGACGCTCAGCAACAGCTGGAAAGGGCAAATGCCAGATTTGACAACGCCGTGCATGAGATGGAAGCCATGATTGCGCGGCTGCGCAACCTCACCATTGCGTTACTGATTCTGAGCGTACTGGGCGCGATCGGATTGAGCCGATGGATGTCCCAACTCATCACCCGTCCCGTGAGCGACCTGTCCAAGACCGCCGAGTCCGTAGAGAAGGGCACCTTTGAGTTGAATCGCCTCACCCCATTGACAGAGAGGCGCGACGAGTTTGGGTTGCTAGCACGCGTATTCCAGCGCATGGCCGAGGAGGTGCACGCCCGCGAACAAGCCCTGAAACAACAGGTGCACCAGCTACAGATCAAGATCGATCGCGTCAAACAAGAGCAGGAGGTGGCTGAGATTACTGAGACTGATTTCTTCCAAGAACTGGGGGCAAAGGCCGCAAAGCTCCGCGAGCAGAGGGGTGGCTCGGATACGTGAGCGCGAATTGCTAAACGGCGTCTCACACCACACTTGGTATTATTGCGCGGTGTAGGCCCCATCGACCGTGTAGTATCCACCCATCATGAAGGAGGCAGCCTCCGAGCTAAGAAAGGCCACCAGTTCTGCAACTTCTTGGGCGGTACCTAAACGCCCAATTGGATGCATGCCGGCAAGCATAGTCAGCGCTTCCTCATCGAGGCTCTTTTCTAGAAGAGGAGTCCAGATGAAGCCAGGACCAATCGCGTTGACACGAATGCCTTGCGCGGAGTACTCCATGGCCGCAGTTTTCGTGAGACCTACGACTCCATGTTTGGCCGCTACGTATGCCGGCGCGGTAGCAAACCCCACTTTCCCAAGAATGGAGGCCATGTTCACGATGGCACCACCATTCTCGAGCATCCTTGGAATCTCGTAGCGCATGCTATAGAACACGCCATTCAGATTGACATCAATCACCTGCTGCCAGCTCTCAAGGCTGTACTCGCCGGTCATCTTGGCCTCACCTTCCGCCTTCCGTCCTGCAAAGGTTTCTAAGGTTTCTAAGGTTTCTAATCTAGCGGACCCCCTAGAAACCGAAATATCTGTCACGGGTATCGATGTTGATCTGCACCAACAATGGCTTCACCGGGGTCGATACCCTGCGTCTGCCGCAGCAGGTGGGCGAGACCGTTACCGTGCAGACCGACGCCTACGACGCCGGCACCGAGATCAACACTGAAGACTTCGCCGACATCGTTCCTCCGTGCCAAGCCCTGGTTGGCGTCTCGTCTGGCGATTCCGGCACAGGAATGAGCAACCCGGCACTCGCCGAGGGTGGCGTTATCCATCATCATGAGGGCATCGAAGGCGACGACGATCTCGTTCCCGCGATCCACGGTTGGACTAATCCGGTCGCTGAGATTACGATCACGCGCGTCAACTAGTACGAGGGAAGCCGCGTCCTTCCACTGCCAACCGCCTGCCCGCGCGCCGTGTAACATCAGGGATCACATGGAGGTTAGCGCACGAAATCAAAGGAAGGGGAGTTGGGCGGGTGCCCTACCTCCCCTTTATACATGTGCGGTGCCCGTGGTTCAAGGTACCAGTGCGTCGTGCCTAATACCGATGTTGTAACAGGGAGTTCCAATCCCAGCTTACCCTTCATCGCCACCGCCCTCCGCTTGATGGCTCGCGCTGCAGTGTAACAAGGCAGGCAGTGGTTTATGCAGATGAGCCTGCCCATTCGACGACGCGCAACCCGTAGCGTGGTGCCGCGACTTCCGTGCGAGCAATCTCTTCAGCGTCCAGCGGAGGTGGAGGACCGTCGTCAGTCGCCTGTGTCCCTGCCTCACGGAAGAAGCCTTCAATACCGCCTGGCGTGAAGACAATCAAGATGCGTCCAGGACGGTCGCCGACGCAACCGAAGCGGTGCACCGTCCCGCTTGGCACGAATACGTATGTACCGGGCTCGCCACGCACGATCTGGTCGCCAACGAGCAACTCAAACTCGCCGTCAAGCACGTAGAACGCCTCGTCCTCGCGTTCGTGGGTGTGAGGTGGCGGTCCGCCTCCGGGCATCGCAATAACCTCGAGCATAGTGAAGGCGCCGCGCGTCTCGGGAGCGGTGGCCTTGATCTGCACCGTGTCCCCCGTGATCCAGATTCGCTCCCCACCGCCGGGCGGTAGCGCGACGGGCCGAACAGTGGATAGTGTTGTCGTGTTGATCATAGAAACAATCTCCTTGGTTGTGGCCTTGATGGCCTTGCTTGTGTAACTTTTGTGCGGATAATCCATCGGTAGACTTCTTACTCTTCGTTGTCGCGACGGTCCTATTACAGCAGATAATGGTTGCGCGCGGAAGGTACTCAGTAGATACAATTCAGATACAATTCAGATACGGGAATGCCACTGTGGATGTGGCTGTACAGTACGGTGTAGCACGTACAGGAGCGAGCGACGATGCAGGACAACTTCTCCTTTGGGCGCTGGGTCAAACACCTTCGCCACTCTAGGGGCCTCACACAAGACGTTCTGGCGGAGCGCGTGGGTTGTGCGACTCAGACCATCCGCAAGATCGAAGGCGGAAAGCGCCGGCCCTCCTACCAGATGGCTGAACGGTTGGCGGACATGCTCGACCTCCCGTCAGAAGAACGCGCCGCCTTTATGCAGGCGGCTCGCGGGCCGGACGACTTTGCGCCTCGATTCCCGCCGGAGGTGCAGCCTACCTCAGTTCGTCTGCTGAACTTCCCAGTCTATCTTACTCCCTTTCTCGGACGGGAGCAGGAACAGGCAGAGCTTGCGCGCCTGCTCGCCGCACCTGGCTACCGGCTCATCACGCTCCTTGGCCCGGGCGGGATTGGCAAGACCCGCCTCGCGGTGGAAGTGGCCGGGCAATGCATGGTTTTTAGCGACGGTGTGGTGTTTGTGCCGCTCGCACCAATCAACGAGCCCCACGCCATCGTCCCCGCCATCGCCGACGCGCTCGCCTTTACCTTCTCTGGCACCACCGATCTGTCTTCCCAACTCCTGAACCATCTACGTGACAAGGAGTTATTGATCGTTCTCGACAACATGGAGCACCTGCTGGGCGCAGAAGATATCACCGTGGAGCTGGTGGGGCAGATTCTGGCGCAGGCGCCGCACGTCAAAGTGCTTACGACCTCGCGTGAGCGCCTTAAGATGCAGGCTGAATGGGTGGTCGAGGTCGAGGGCTTGCCGGTACCGCCGGATGACCCGCCACAGAAGATGGCCGACTTCCCTGCGTTCACGCTCTTCCTGGAGCATGCAAAGCGCGTTCAGAACGGTTTCCAGTTGTTGGCGGGCGACGAGCAGGCAGTCACGCAGATCTGCCGGGCCGTCGGGGGAATGCCGCTGGGGCTCGAACTCGCCGCGTCCTGGGTGCGGGTGCTCTCGCCGCACGAGATCGGCCAGGAAATTATCCGCGGCCTTGATGCTCCTCCTGTGGCACCTCAAGATCTCCCGAAGCGGCACCGCTCGCTCCAGGCAGTGTTCGATCACTCGTGGCGCTTGCTCTCGGACGCGGAAGGGCGAGTGCTACGGAAGCTCGCGATCTTTCGGGGTGGCTGTACGCGCGAAGCGGCAGCGGATGTTGCCGGTGCGTCATTGACCGTGCTCGCGACGCTGGTCGACAAGTCGCTGCTGCGGCGCACACGACATGGTCGCTATGAAATGCACGAGTTGATCCGGCAGTACGCCCTCTCCAAGCTCCGGGAGGATTCGCAGGAATATACCGCCACGCGCGATCAGCACAGTGCGTACTACGCAGGCTGGCTCAAGGAGCGGGAGCGACCGCTGAAAGGGGCACTGCAGGCGGCTATGGTGGCGGAGATGCGCCTGGAGATCGACAACGTGCGCGCTGCCTGGGAGTGGGCGGTCGAGCGCGGGCGACTGCGGGACATCCAGCGTTCCTCCGAGGCGCTTCACTGGTACTGCGAATTTCAGAGCTGGTTTAGAGAGGGGGAAACGCTCTTCCAGCACGCGACCGAGCGATTGAGCCGACTATCTCCCGTAAGTGGCCCACCGGGAGATGTACAAGCCGCGAACGGCGAAGCGGAGCAGGGGCAGGTCCTTGGCCAGGTACTGGCCGATCAGGGGTATGTGGCCTCACGCCTCGGTAAGTTCGACCAGGCGCTCGA
>JALZCF010000382.1 GCA_030863245.1 Chloroflexota bacterium | reverse complement strand
GGGGTGGGCTATTGCGGGGCCTGTGTGGTTCTCGTAAATGGGGTAGCCACGCGCTCCTGTGACGTCGAGATGAAGGCGCTCCCCGAGGGAGCAGAGGTGACGACTTTGAATGGACTGGGTGACCCGAAAAAGCCACATCCGCTGCAGCAGGCTTTCATCGATCAGCAGGCCGCCCAGTGTGCCTACTGCATTGGTGGGATCATGATGGGCGCCCTCGGATGGCTGCAAAGGCGCTTCGAGGCCGGGAATCGCGCCGTGCCAACCGACGATGAGGTCAAGCAGTTCCTGTCAGGGCCACCCGTCTATCTCTGTCGCTGTGGCGCCCATGTGCGGATCATCCGGGCGATTCAACAAGCGGTGGAGCGATTCGACGAGCGGCCAAGGAAAAGCCGTCAATGGCAATCAGCTGAGGAGGTGGACAATCCTGCCCTGGCAGTCGATTTATGGCTGACAATAGACCGCACGGGCCGGGTCACGATCTACAGCGGGAAGGTGGAACTGGGCACAGGGGTGCAGACCGCCCTGACGCAGATCGTAGTGGAGGAGCTGTCCGTCTCCTTCGACCGGGTGCGCTACGTACAGGGGGATACTGCCCTGACACCCGGAGACAAAGGCTATACCGCAGGCAGCAAGACCATCCAGACCCAGGGGCCAAAACTACGCCTGGCCGCGGCCACCGCGTTTCAGACGCTTCTCGCCCTGGCCTCCGAACGGCTGCAGGTGCCAACCGAGCACCTTTACGCGAGGGATGGAACAATCGGCATCGGCGAGGCACTCGACGAAGCGCTTGAATACGGCGATCTGCTCGCCGAGCAGCAGATTCAACTCACGACCGACCCCACTGTTTCCGTCAAGGATCCGAGCCACTACCAGGTGGTGGGCCAACCGGTGCCGCGCGTCGACCTCCCCGCAAAATTCACCGCGCAGTTCACGTACGTCTCGGATCTGGTCGTGCCGAACATGTTGCATGGCCAGGTCATCCGCCCCGCGGGACGGAACGCTACCTTCGAGAGTATTGATGCGACCTCCCTCCAGACCGCCCAGTCCATCCCCGGCTTCCTCCAGGTCGTGCAAGACGGGAACTTTGTCGGCGTGGTGGCGACGACTGAGTGGGCGGCGATCCAGGCGGCGCGTACGCTGAAGATCCACTGGAACCTTGGTGCCCCGCTATCGGATCAATCGTCGCTGCCACAGACCCTGCAAGATCCCGCAGCCACTTACCAGACCCTCACGGAAGTGGACAAGGGGAATGTCGACGCGACTCTGGCTAGCGCAGCGCACCAGCTCGACGCCACCTACTTCACGCCCTTCCAGATGCACGGCTCCATGGCTCCCTCGTGCGCCGTCGCGGACGTGCGTAGCGCACCCGATGCCACGGGCATCCAGGCCACGGTATGGTCCAGCACGCAGGGTGTCTATCCGCTGCAAGGGGCCATCGCCCAGCTCTTGGAGCTGCCGATCTCTACCGTTCGCGTCATCTACATGGAAGCATCGGGATGCTACGGGCACAACGGCGCGGACGACGTCGCGGCCGATGCGGCGCTCCTCTCGCGTGCCGTCGGTCAGCCGGTTCGCGTCCAATGGATGCGCGAGGACGAGCATGGCTGGGAGCCGCTCGGCCCGGCCATGGTACATCAGATGCGCGGCGGGCTGAACGCGAGCGGGGCGGTCGCGGCGTGGGAGCACAGCGTCTTTACTCCCCCCCACACGACCCGCCCTAGTGGCAACGCGGGGCTGCTCCTGGCCGGGCAGGCACTCGGCTTCCTGCCGCCGCCCCTTCCCCCTGCTCGTCCCAATCTGGGGACCCGCAATGGCCCCGTGACCTACACCTTCGATAACGACCGCTACACAGGCCACCACGTCCAGTTCTTCGCCACGCTCCCCGGCTCACGCGAGCCTGCCACGCCATTGACCTACACCCTGCTCCGCCCCTCGGCGCTCCGCACCCTGGGTGGTTTTTCCAATACCTTCGCCAATGAATCCTTCATGGGCGAGCTCGCCGCAGCAGCCGGCGCCGATCCCCTCGCCTTCCGCCTGCGCCACCTGAACGATCCACGGGCCGTCGCGGTCCTGCAGGCGATGGCGGAGCAGGCGGGCTGGACAGAGAGTCTGTCACCGGCACCAAGTGGGATATTAAGGGGGCGAGGCATCGCGTTCCTACGATACGAGACCAACGAGGCGTATGTAGTGGCCTATACGGAGGTGGAGGTGAACCCCACCACAGGCAGCGTGCACGTCAATCGGGTGGTCGTGGCCCACGACTGCGGTCTGATCATCAACCCGGATGGCCTGCGCAACCAGATCGAAGGGAACGTGATCCAGGGAATAAGCAGAACCTTGAAGGAAGAGGTCCACTTCGACAGCCAGGGCGTCACGAACCTGCTCTGGAGCTCGGGACCCGATCCCGTCATCCACTTCAAGGAAGTGCCCTCCATCGAGATCGTCCTCATCGACCATCCCAGACAACCGGCATGGGGTGCGGGAGAGCCCACCATCGGCGCCATCCCAGCCGCCATCGGCAACGCCATCTTCAACGCCGCCCGCATCCGCCTGCGCACCCTCCCCTTCACGCCCGCCCGCGTGCTGGCCGCACTCTCATCGGTGACACCTGAATCCACGGTAGATAGCAAATGGTAGATGGTAGGTAGACATCCCTATCTACCATCTACCACCTATCCACCGCAACGGAAGGCGGAAGGATGAACAGCCGTTATCCGTGCCGTTATTCATCCTTCATCCCTCATCCTTCATCCTTGCCGTTCTCATCCTTCATCCTTCAGACTACTTCTCACTGGACCGATTATTGAGACTTCTCCATCTGGCCCAATGTTGGCCAATCAGGAAGCGCTTTCAGTGTCCTTCTCCACGAGGGGTGGTCTAAACATAAAATTGGTGTCACGCGGCAGCACGAATCGCAGCGAGCGGGTAGAGTCGGTGCCAGGGAGCGGTCACTAAA
This sequence comes from Chloroflexota bacterium, assembly GCA_030863245.1. Taxonomy (GTDB): domain Bacteria; phylum Chloroflexota; class Anaerolineae; order Ardenticatenales; family Ardenticatenaceae; genus JALZCF01. The sequence continues at coordinate 559 of JALZCF010000382.1, read as the reverse complement.
CATAAGATGGGTGTCAAGTCGTGATACTAGCGAAAAGTCTCCTGTGGGGGTAGGCTAGAGGGTGTCCCATCCCACCACCGCCCACAAGGAGACTGGGTGAGATGATACAACTCGCTGATCGCATTCGCAACTGGCGGCAGGCGGTGCGCCAGTGGCTGCCGCGTCCCGCGCCACCTGTTACCGCCGCGATCCCCCTGCAGCGTCCGTCGCTCGACGTGCTCGCGCAGCCCGACTATCCGCTGCCGGCCTTCGTCCACGCCTGCCCGGTGGCGCAGAAATACTTAGCCTTGCTGGGACCGCTCGATTGGTCCCACTTCCCCGAACGGGATGAGCGCGCCCGCCCCTGGCCGGGCCCCACACCGCAGGCGCGGGCGCCGTTCGCCGCCGCCTTCCTCGTGCAAATTGCGGAGCAGAAGCGCTACCACTCCGACCTGCGCACGTTCCTGCTCCAGCACCCCGCACTGGTCTGGCTGTTGGGCTTCCCGCTGGTACCCGACGCCAGCGCGCCCTATGGCTTTGATGTCGAGGCGAGCGTGCCCAGCCGGCGGCGCTTGGGGGC
>JALZCF010000378.1 GCA_030863245.1 Chloroflexota bacterium | reverse complement strand
GTTTTGGGATAAACTCTTTATCTATTGTGAGGAAGACGACCTCAGCCTGCGGGTCTGGGATGCAGGCTATAAAATCCTCTACTGGCCTCAAGCACTGGTCTATCACAGAGAATCACCGCAAAAGCGGGTAAGTCATAGCATGCGGGAGTACTTCGATCTTCGGAACTCACTTTACATCTATCTGGTGCGCTATCCTTGGTGGATGCTTTGCTTGTTTGCACCCCTGCAGATAGGTATCTCCCTGTTCAAAGGGCTTAGGGGGGGCTACGTGCATGAGGTTCTGCCGGCTTTGACGGAGGTTGTACGAGAGTTGCCGTCCCTATGGGAGGAGCGGTGCCCCATCAGCAACGGGACGGCCCGCCAATTTCTAAGCCTACAGCGGGAACATGGTCCTTTGAGCTGGGACTTGGTCTCCTGGCTCAGGTACAAGACCTAAGCTGCCGCGTGCCCGAGGCATTATGGAAAACGTGACAAAGGTATGTATTGTTGTTCACCACCCTTATTCCGGAGATCCGCGCGTGCGGCGGTATGTCGATGCGCTGGTCGGCGCCGGAGCTCGGGTGGATGTATTGTGCCTGCGAGAGCGGGTGTCTGTCGAACCAAGAGATGGAGTGCGGATTTTTACCATTCCTCTCGGCTATGATCGGCGGAGTGAGGGTAGGTTCCTGCTGGAATATGGAGTGGCCCTTCTTCTCTTTACCGTTCGGTTGCTGGCGCTCTACGTGAAGAATCGCTATCACCTCATCCAGGTGCACAACATTCCCGACTTTCTGGTGTTCACGGCGCTGATCCCGAGGATGTTCGGAAGCAAATTGATCCTGGACAACCGGGATCCTATGCCGGAGTTCTACCGCTCCAAGTTTGCTGGATGCCGGGAAAATGGCATGATCATACGCCTGATCGAGGCTCAGGAAAAGCTCTCGGCCATGCTGGTAGATGCCGTGATCACCGCCAATACGGCTTTCAAAGACAACCTTGTGAATCGCGGCACTCCCGCCGAGAAGATCGTGGTGATCAACAACCTGCCGGATCCGGAGGTGTTCGACCGTGAGCGGTACAGCCGGGCTAAGCGTGATCCGGCGAGGCCCTTCACCTTGATTTATCCTGGTACGATTGCGCCACGCTATGGTCTCGAGGTGGCGATTCGCGCACTGCCCACGCTGAGAGTCACGATCCCCAATATCCGTCTCATCATCATCGGCGCACAGACGGAGCACGCATCGGAGCTTGCCAGGCTGGCGGAGCAGCTTGATGTCTCCTCGTTGGTGCAACTCAAGGATGCTGTCCCCCTCGATGACGTGCCCCGGCACCTCGCCGCAGCCGATGTCGGCATCTACCCGGCGCTGCCCGACCCCCATATGTCGATCGCCACGCCCACCAAGGTTCTCGAGTACGTTGCCATGGGCCTTCCCGTCGTTGCATCGCGGCTGAGGGTGCTCGAGGCTCTCTTCGATAAAGAATCTGTTCTGTTCTTTGAGCCAGGTGATGTGGAGGGCTTCGCTCGTGGTGTTCTGGAGCTCGCCCACAATCCAGCACGACGCCACGAGCTGATGGGTCAAGCAGATCGAGCCTTTGTCCGCAGGCATCGTTGGCACGACGAGCGGTGCCTCTACCTCGACGTGCTCAATACCTTGTTGCCGCCAGACAGCCGACCACTTCGCCTGGAAACGAGCGCGGCGATGTGCGCAGGCACCGGGCTAACTAGCTGACCATGGCCCTCCCAGAATGCGTGAGTCTCTCATGATCGCCAGCGCCACGGAGGGGGGAGAGCAGTGGTGAACAAGCATTTTATCGCAGGGGCGGCAAGAGCAGTACTTCACGGCATCGAGAAGGTTGTACCTGTCGGACCTCAGAATGTGGAGACGGCCACGTCTATCTGCAGGGATCTCGCAGGGCGCGGTGTGTCCTCTACCCTGGGATGCTTCTACAATCATGAAACGGTTCCTCAGGATATTGTTCGAGAGCACCGAAAAGCCAGCAGCCTTCTCCGCAATTATCAGGACGGTACGTTTTATCTTTCGCTGAAGCCCTGGCAGCTGCATTTCGATCCTGAGTTGATCGCAGCCGTAGCGAAGACGGCAGTTCCCAACACACACGGTATCAGTTTTGACTCGTTGCGTGATGACATGGTGGAACAGTCATTCGAGTTGCTCGAAAGAGCAATGGAGAGAAACGCACCCGCTACGATCCCTCACAACCGCTGGCAGTATGGGATCACGCTGCCATCAAGATGGAAAAGAAGCCTTGAGGACGCTGATCGAGCCGCGGAAGACGGATTGCGAGTGAGGGTGGTGAAGGGAGAAGTGCCAGCGGCGGACAGAAGCGCGGAAGTCGATCCAAGAGAAGGATTTCTGGGCCTGGTAGAACGAGTGGCGGGCAGGGTTCCCGAGATTGAGATTGCGACGCATGACTATGCTGTAGCCAAGG
>JALZCF010000556.1 GCA_030863245.1 Chloroflexota bacterium | reverse complement strand
GTCCCCCTTACTTCCTGTTCTTCGTTCCCACTAATCCTTGTTCTACACCGCCACCTGCACCGCCCATCGGTGCAACAACGCGTCCACATCATCCAGCGTCAGGGCCCCCTCGTCCGCCAACTCCTTGATATATGCGGTGAGGCGGCGAAGCTGCGCCTCATCGAGCTGAAGGCCGAGCTGCTCTGCGCGGTGACGAAGGGCATTCCAACCCGTGAGGCGATGGGCGATGTGGATGTAACGCGTCAGCCCGAAATCCTCCGGTCGCAGGATCTCATAGGTAGAAGGGTGATTGAGCACGGCCTTCGCGTGGATGCCCGCCTTGTGGGTAAATGCCGCAAAGCCAGTAATGTAGTTGTTGAAGGGGATATCCACCCCCACCATCTCCGCCACCCGCTGGTCGATCTTGTGTAACAGGGACAGGTTGTACCGTTCGACGAGCGCAGGATCGATCGAGTAGAGCCGTGCGATGAGCCCGCCCAGGGGTGTAATACCGTTGCGCTCCCCAATTCCCAAGACGCTGGTGTCCACATGAGTCGCCCCCGCCTCCAACGCCGCAAACGCATTGGCGATCGCACAACCGGAGTCATTGTGCCCATGAAACTCGATATCGGCCCGTACACGCTTGCGAAGCGCACTCACCAGGTCGGAAATCTGCCTCGGCGTTCCAATCCCCACCGTGTCGGCAATGCCCACCCGATCCACGCCGAGCGCATCCACTGCCTCGTAAACCTGAAACAGATCGCGAGAATCGCTGCGTAGGCTATCCTCCGTGCTGAAACGAACCTCTACCCCCTGCTCCTTCAAGTAACCAACCACCTCAAGCGCCAGATCGATGATCTCCTTGATGCTCTTTCCATGGCTGAACTCGCGAAGGTAGGAGGAGGTGCCAATGACCACATCCACCCCATCCACGCCCGTCTCCACCGCGACGCGCGCGTCCTCCATCTGGCAGCGCGTATGCGTCAGCACCTTTGCCCGTAACCCCAACGCTGCAATCGCCTCGCAATCCTGCCGGCTCTGCCGCGACGCCAGCGGCGAGGTCACCTCCAGATACTCGACACCAAACGCATCCAGCAACCTCGCTATCTCGACCTTCTGCGCCCCATTGAAGAAGGCGTTAACAAACTGCTCCCCCTCCCGCAGCGTCGACTCGATAATCGCAAAGTTCTCAAGACCCATTTTCACTCCTCCCATTAGTAGAAGGGTGAAGGATGAGGGATGAAGGTTGAATTACAACACGGATGACGCATCCCCCCTTCATCCTTCGTCCCTCCACTCACCGCTCCATGTCTCCAATACGGTCTTCACTATCTCAATTGCCTTCAAATACTCCGCTATCTCCACATGCTCCTCCGGGGTGTGATCCAGGCAGCTGTCGCCAGGACCATAAGCAACGATGGGACAGTGCCACGCAGGGCCAACGACATTCATATCGGAGGTACCTGTTTTCACTTTGAAGCGGGGACGGGTCCCGTGCTGGCGAATTGCTCGCTGGAAGGCGCGCACCAGCCAGGTTGCCCGTGATGCCTGAAAGGCGGGCTCATACGCGTAGAAGTGTAGGGTGGCCTCTCCCGCTTCCTCACGCAACGCCGATTCTAAAGCCTGCGCATCGAAGTCAGGCGGGAGCCGGAGACCTACCTTCATCTCGACTTGGTCGTGGAGGCCATCGCTTGAGGTACAGATATCACGCAGCGAGGGTAGCAGTCGCTCAAAGAGCCGCTCACGCCCCTCGTTGAATCGTTCGGCATGACGGCGCACCGCCCGCCACCAGCCCACCGCGCGCTCAGCGACCGCATCCTCCGGGCCTGCCGTATGTCCCATCGGTTGGCTGAGACAGTAGTCCACCAGTAGACGTCCCTTGTACCCCAGTGTCACCCCATCCCAACCACTCGGCTCCCCGATGATGCAGGCATCGGGTCGGTACCATGCCGCCACGTGCCGCGCGCCTCGCGAGGTCGCCGCCTCCTCCTCCACCGCGCCGACGACGACAACCCGCGTGCCGGGCCCCAATGCTGCTTGGGACGCGGCAGCGATAAAGGTTGCCAGTGGGCCCTTCGCGTCCACAGTGCCCCGCCCGTACAATCGATCGCCCTCGACCCGCACGGGAATCTCTCCCGGCACGGTATCCATGTGCCCCAGCAACACGATCTCCCGACAGATGTCGTCCCCAGACTCGCGCACGCCGATAGCATTGCCTTCCGCGTCCACCCACGCGCTGAAGCCCAACTCCCACATCGCCCCGACGAGGAAGTTCGCCAGTTCCTGTTCCTCGCCCGACAGGCTCGGGATCGCCACCATGCGGCTCAACAACTCCGCGGGGTTCATACGACCTGCTCCTCCACTACGGGCCGGACGAGTTCGGCCAGCACCTCGGTAAGACCATCTAATACCCGATCCACCTCTTGGCGGGTGATAACGAGTGGCGGCAGGAGGCGCAGCACCGTGGAGCCAGCAGGCAAGGCCAGAATGCCACCGTCCATCAGCAGTTGGAGGAGGGGCGTGACACGAACTTTGAGCTCGACTCCGACCATCAGGCCCAGGCCACGTACCTCTCGTATCAGCGGTGACTCGATCGTCCGCAATCTTGAGAGTAGGTATTCGCCCGTCTCTGCCGCCCGCTCGATCAATGCCTCTTGCTTGTACGCGTCCAACGCCGCAAGGGCAGCGGCACAGGCAAGCGGGTTGCCGCCGAAAGTGGAGCCGTGGCTACCAGTGGGCAATTCTCCAACCCGTGCCCCGATCGCCACCGCCCCCATCGGCACGCCACCCGCGATAGCTTTGCCAAGGCAGATCAGATCCGGCGTCACGCCGACATGCTCACATGCGAACCAACGCCCTGTGCGCCCAAATCCCGTCTGCACCTCGTCGACAATCAGCAGCGCGCCCCGCTCGTCGCAGAGACGACGTACCCCCCGGAAATACTCCGCCGCTCCGGGGCGCACGCCGCCCTCCCCCTGTACGATCTCCACGAGTACCGCCGCCGTATCGGGACCGACTGCTCC
>JALZCF010000531.1 GCA_030863245.1 Chloroflexota bacterium | reverse complement strand
CCTGGACCGTGTACAATATGGTGTCGGGATCCTGAACCGCCCGGCGTTGTGCCATTACGCGTCACTCCCTGACATAGTTCGACAAGAATTGACGCCATAGTACAATAAGCGACACAACGTGTCAACCAGTACGCATTGCACTTGCTGTCCTTGGCGCGCATCCAGTGCCGCCACGCTCTCGACCCTGCGATGATTTCTTCCAAGTCGTGGTGTGTACATTTACATAAGTCATCTAGAGATGGGGACGTAGACGAGATAGGGATGGTAGGGGAGGGAAAAAACAAAGGGCCGGCTGAATTACAGCCGGCCCTTTGTACTGCCTGAAGCTCGTTGCGGCTCAGATCTGTCTAACAGCTCTCGAGGGATGCTACGCTAGCTGCCGTTCCCTAGCGGCGCCGTCGGATTAGAACCAGGCCGGCCAGACCAACGCTGCCTGCAAGAGCGAGAACAGCAAAGCCGTAACCACTACCCGTATTGACACTGATAGCATCAACAGTCACCGCTGTCGGCTCACCGACTTCCGTTGTCACAGTAGCAGTATTGTTTGCGGGGTTAGGATCTTGCTCGGCGCCTCTTACCAGCACATTGTTCGTGATGGGGCTGGTCGCCGTGGGTAGGACGACGCCCTCGATGGTTATGGTGGTGGAATCACCATTGGCTAGGTTACCCAGGTTACACGTAACCGAACGAGGACCACCAGGTACAGGTTGTGCAATAGGATCGCATGTCCCCTGGCCCGGTGTAATGTCTGCATCCGTGATGGCAACACCAGCCGGGAGCGGACCGTCGACGACTGTCACGCCCGTCGCGTCATCTGGACCATTGTTCGTGACTGTAACGGTGTACTCAATGGCGTCACCCACGTTCACCTGCTCGGCATCCGCCTCTTTAGTAATGGCCAGATCGGTCTGCACGGGCTCCTCACCCACCGTGAGTTGCACGGTCGCCGCGTTATTCGCCGGATTGGGATCATCCGTATCACTACTAACCTGGACGGCGTTGGTGATCGTTTCACCAGTCGCTGCGGTAACCGTGCCCGAGATAGTGACGGTGGCAGTATCATCCGTGCCTAGCTCGCCCAACTGGCACTGGACGACGGTAGCAATCGGGGTAGGGGTTCGCGTGCAAGTTCCCTGAGTGGTCTCGATGCCCGTAGGGGGGACAGTGATGCCACTAGGCAAAGGGTCTCTGAGCACTACATTCTGAGCGTTGCTCGGGCCGTTATTGGTGACCACGATGGTATAGGTAAGCGTCTCATCCGTGTCCACCGGGATTGGCGAGGCCGTCTTGGTAACGGCCAAGTCAGCTCCTTCTCCCTGCGCAGCGCCCACTGAGGCGACCTGGGGAGCGAACGAGGCAATGATCAGTAGGACACCGGAGCTGATCAAGACGACTAGTTTACGAGGTAGTAGATGCATATCTGTTTCATCTCCTTTTCTTAACGTCTTGGCACTATGCCAAGATGCCTTTTTTTGACGGTAAGGAAATCTTCGCGACCTTCTAGGCACCCTGCCAGCCCCACATCAAGTGGGTTCCGGCATCCAATTAGGGCAACGACGGCGGCCTCACGAATGGGAGTACACAGAAAGGTCAGGACGGTCACAACTCTTCCAGTCGAACGGCCGGTACATGAACTGGCGACTTTTCGCTCTTAGTACCTCCCTTCTCTAAGAGATGAAAAATGAGAATGAAACCCACCACATCTCATCCTCCCACCGAATCGCCTTCTTCCTAGACTGGCTTATCCTACTCAAGCTGCTCCGAGATAAGTGGCACCACCTCCCTTCCGACCCTATACAGGGTGAGGCACATACAGAAGGACTACGCACGTCTGCCAAGCTGAAGTCTAGCGAATCATTAGCGTAAGATGAGAGAGACATGAGAATACGATGAGCGTACTCCAGTATATCAGATCCCATGTGAACGTCAATTCCCTTTTCATCTTCAAAGCTCTCCCGTTTTTGTCAGCGGCGATGTTGGTAGTGTACGGGATACTATTGAAATAGCTCCGGCGGCCCTTTCTGCAGAGGGAGAACGCACATACGCACCGAATTTCAACGGGAATTAGTACATCAGCACGACATCTGAGTGATTGACAAAAATCCATTTGTGATTATTATCGTCATCCTTCCCGTTCTCAGGGGAATTACGTAGTGGTGAAACATTTTCCTACGCTGCTCATTCTTATCCTTGTTCTGGCAGCCTGTGGTGCGCCTGCCGAGGTAGCACCGACCCAGCTAGTCACGCCTCTCGCACTCGCTTCGACGGCCGAACGTGAACCAACCGTTGAACCATCGCTGGAACCTGGCGTGGCGCATGAAGCCACACGTACCCTAAGGCTCGCTACGGTCACATCCTCTGCTACAGCAATGCCGACGGCTACGGAAGAGCCAACTGCGACAGTAGAACCGACTGCCACCATCGAGTCAACTGCCACACCAGAACCGACTGCGACTGTCGAGCCCACCGCAACAGCAGAGCCGACTGCGACCACCGAGCCGACTGCCACGGCCGCACCGACTGTGGCCCCGGCACCGACCGCTACGCCTGGTTTGACGGCAGAGGAGCAGGCTTACGTGGCGTTTGCCCCTGCGATCATCGATCAGTACACGGCGAGCATGGTGGGACTAGCGGAGCAACTGTCTGCGGCCCGTACGGATCCGTCCCTGGTCTACAATGACGAGTGGAAAGGTAGGATAACCACGCACCTCACTACGATTCAGGATGCGTCCAATCGGGTGCTGGGCTACACGGTACCCATCCGCTTCCAGGTGTTTCATGCCGAGTTGGTGCGCGCCGCTCACCTGTATAACGAGGGAATACAGAATGTAGTGGCAGGAGTTGACGCAGCGAACGCAGGAAATCTACTACTAGCCAGACAGAAGTTGTTTTACGGCAGGGACCTGATGCTGGGGGCTACGGGCATCGTTGAGGCGCTGCCCGTAGGCGACCTGCAGTAATAGTGCGCCCGGGTATCTCGACTTGCGACTAGTACGTGATTGAGTACTGTTGCGCCTTTGGCAGAATTGTTTTATTATTATACTAGCTATCCTACAGCACGCGTATTGTTCAATTGGATGGCATACCCTTCAAGGGTCCTTGCTGTTATCGCCGGTCTGATCGTGATAGATACTTCAATAAATAATAGAATCGATATTTGACTAGGCCATATCCCGCGGCTATCGGTGAGGTCCACCCTCGACTTCCCAGACCTTGGGTGAGTCCTGCTGCACCATTACTAACTATTGTGCCGATGCACATCGTGGGCGATCGATTGTGCCTTCACGACACAGCCCTCTTTGCCGCCACGCGCCCCTGTTTGCACCGAAGAATCTCTTTTGTTCACTTCTCCGACGATCTGCACGCTCGGCCGTGTCAAAATGTAGAAACCGGGCGACATGGTGAGGATCCACCTGTTGCCACCCAGCGAAGCACGGACGGGGATTCAAGGTAATCCTTCGGGTTGCCCTAACGTAACCTTAAGATTGTCTTAAGGCGAAAGGTCCCCAAAACCTGTATACTCATAGGCTATAGGCGGTGCCTGCTCACTTTAAGGTAGGCTTCGCCGCCACTGAAGGAAAAGCGAGAACTTATCTTGACATCGTGAGCAGGGCCTATTTCGCCTTGTATGGACTTCTGTTAAGCTGCATCCCCCCACTTTCGATTTGGTCGATCTTCTTCAATTTATTCGCCGCAGTGCTTTGTCAACCATCATTTTTCGATGAATGGCGAGTGCCCGTGCTAGCCGTAAATCGAGACCGGCCTGTTCATGATTGATTAAGAGTGAGGTCCGAGAAGATGTACAGAACCAATGCAAGTGCATCACTGTTACAGCAGACTCCCATCGCCATTATCGGTATGGGATCCATCTTCCCCGAAGCCAGGAACCTCCAGGAGTATTGGGACAATATCATCCGCGAGGTTGACTGCATTACAGATGTGCCTACCTCACGCTGGAGCGTCGATGATTACTACGATCCGGACCCCAGGGCCCCCGATAAGACGTACTGCAAACGGGGTGGCTTCATTCCGGATATTGACTTCGATCCCCTCGAGTTCGGCATCCCGCCGAATGTCTTGGAGGCGACGGACGTGTCGCAGCTTCTATCCTTGGTCGTGGCGAAACAGGCGATGGAAGACGCGGGGTACGGCGAAGGGGCGATGTTTAATCGGGAGCAGGTCGGCGTGATCCTGGGGGTGGCCACTGGTCGCCCGCTTGGAACACCGCTGGGCGCGCGACTACAGTACCCAATCTGGGAGAGGGTGTTGAGAAACAGCGGCGTGCCGGAGGAAACTGTCCCACTCATCGTCGAACGAATGAAACAGGCCTATGTTGAGTGGCAGGAGAACTCCTTCCCCGGCGTGCTAGGTAACGTGGTGGCAGGGCGCATCGCCAATCGACTCGATTTGGGCGGTGTTAACTGCGTGGTCGATGCCGCCTGTGCGAGCTCGCTCGGTGCGGTGAAGATGGCCATTAGCGAACTGGTGGAACGCCGCTGTGATATGATGATCACAGGCGGTGTGGATGTCGACAACAGCGTCATGATGTACATGTGCTTCAGCAAGACGCCTGCCTTCTCGCAGAAGGATAACGTCCGACCGTTCGACGTCGAGTCGGACGGGATGATGGTGGGGGAGGGGATCGGCATGTTGGTACTCAAGCGCCTGGAGGATGCTGAGCGGGATGGGGATCGGATCTACGCGGTCATCCGAGGAATCGGTACCTCGAGTGATGGTCGATACAAGAGTATCTACGCGCCCCGGCCGGCGGGGCAGGAGCAGGCGCTAGAGCGGGCCTACGAGGATGCCGGGTTCCCGCCCCCCACCGTTGGGATGATTGAGGCCCACGGTACGGGCACCATGGCAGGGGACCCGGCGGAGGTTGCCGCGCTAAAAGATGTCTTCGGCCAGGACAATCCCAAGCGGCAGTACGTAGCACTGGGAAGTGTCAAGTCGCAGATCGGGCACACCAAAGCGGCTGCAGGTGCCGCAAGCCTGATCAAAGTAGCACTGGCGCTACATCATAAGATCTTGCCTGCTACCATTAATGTTACCCGGCCTCACCCGGAGTTCGGGCTTGATTCTTCCCCCTTCTACCTTAACATAAAGACCAGGCCGTGGATGCGCGTGGACGCGAACGTGCCGAGACGGGCTGGCGTGAGTTCCTTCGGCTTTGGAGGCACGAATTTCCACGTCGTTCTGGAAGAATACGAGCGCGAGCAGGCGCAGCGCTACCGCTTGCACTCCGTAGCCGAGCCCGTGATCCTCTCCGCCTCGACGCCTGGGCAATTGCTGGCGGAGTGTGAGAATGCCCTGGCCCACCTGCAGAGCGACGAGGGCGATCTGTATTATCGGCAGCTAGTTGATACAGCTCGCTCACAGCCCCTGCCCGTGGCAGTTGCACGACTTGGTTTCGTGGCCGAGTCGCAAGCTGTAGCGCGTGAGCTTCTGGAGATCGCCCGCAACAATCTACGAAACGATCCAAAGAGCGAGGCGTGGTCCCATCCAAAGGGTGTTTACTACCGCCGCAAGGGAATTGACCCGGAAGGCAAAATGGTGGCGCTCTTCTCAGGCCAGGGGTCGCAGTATGTGGAGATGGGGCGTGAGCTAGCCTGCAACATGCCGCCCTTTCGCAAGACATACGAGCGTATGGATCAGCTCTTTCTGAAGGACCGGCTCCAATCCGTCTCGGCTGTCGTGTTTCCACCGCCCCTATTCGAGCAGGCTCAGAAGGAGGCACAGGCCGAGGCGCTGCAGCGGACCGAGTATGCCCAGCCAGCGATCGGTGCATTCAGCGTGGGACTGTACAAGATCCTGCAGGACGCCGGTTTCCGGCCTGATTTTGTTGCCGGGCACAGCTTCGGAGAGTTGACAGCGCTCTGGGCGGCAGGCGTGTTAGGCGATGACGACTATTTCGCTCTGGTGAAAGCGAGGGGCCAGGCCATGGCCGCACCGGCGGCTCCGGATTTTGACCCAGGCACGATGTTGGCTGTGAAAGGCGATATTGCTCAGATTCAAGCCGAGGTGATCGGATTCCCTGAGATCACGGTGGCCAACTGGAACGCGAACGATCAGGCGGTGTTAGCGGGGCCGACCCAAGCTGTCGTGAAGGTCCAGCACCATCTGGCCAGCCGAGGATATTCCGTGGTCCCGCTGCCGGTATCGGCCGCGTTTCACACCTCCCTCGTGGCCCACGCACAACAGCCATTCGCCCGCGCCCTGAACGCGGTGACGTTCCGTCCACCCCGGATTCCCGTTTATTCCAATACCACCGGCTTGCCCTACCCGTCCGAGCCGGGCGACATTCGAAACACGCTGGCCGAGCATATTCTGAAACCCGTCCTGTTCAAGCAGCAGATCGAGAATATCTACGCGTCGGGAGGACGGTACTTCGTCGAGTTTGGGCCCAAGAGCATCCTAACCAACCTGGTGAAAAACACGCTGGGCGATAAGCCTCACGTGGCCGTGGCACTCAACCCGAACAGCAAGCGGGACAGCGACCGCCAATTACGTGAGGCCGTGGTGCACCTGCGCGTGCTTGGCCTGCCTCTGGGTGATATGGATCCTTACCAGATTGTCATGCTGCCCGCGAAGACCCAGAAAGGCTCGCTCTTGCAGGTCCGATTGAACGGCAGCAACTATTTGAG
>JALZCF010000529.1 GCA_030863245.1 Chloroflexota bacterium | reverse complement strand
GAGCGTACACTCTGTGCCCTCTGGGAGAGTAGGCGTATAGGGGAGCAAGGGAGGTATTGGCGCCCATCTCATCGACGAACACTAGCCGAGTTGGATCTAACTTCTGGGCTACCGTCACTCGCCAGGCCGCTCTTTTCCATTCGTCTCTCTCTGTAGCACCCACTGGTCTTTTTTCGGGTATAACCCATTCGCTTGACCGCCCGGCAGATAGTCGCCTTGCTTACCTCAATCCCGACCAACCGGTGGAGCAGCCGTGCTCTGTTTCCGTAGGTGACCGTCGGGCGCTCATGCAGATCCTCCTCCAATAGCCTTATCCCACTCTCGCCTAGCTTGCTTTGCTTGCCCGGCAAAGCGCCGGGCTCTAACGACCTGCCCTGCTGGGCGAGATTAGCGTAGCGTTTAACGGAAGTGGCTCCCACCCCGAAGGTACGAGCGGCCTGGGCCTTGGACATCCCACCTCTTACGGCCGCTACTATTCTCTACCTAAGATCTACTGAATATGCCTTCATCGCTAGATGATGCATCATCGTCCAACCTCTACGCAACACGCTGCATTTGCGCAGAACAGGCCGGTAGCCCCGGAGCGCAGCGCTGAGGAAGGCTTCCGGCTCCAGCACCATCGGAACGAATCAGTGTGAGGGACGCAACCCAGCCAGAGTGACCATGACGAGCCTGCGAACCGCTTCTGTGGACAGCAGGCTGCTGGCTGCTGCGAGGGCGTGGAGGCAGTAGTTCGCAAGCTCCTCAGGCGCGACATCGTCCCGGATGTCGCCAACCTCTGCAGCCTCAGCCAGCAAGTCTCGGATCAAGTCGATGAGCTGCTGCTGCGCACCGGCGACGTGCTCACCTCGATGCAGGAACACAGCGAGTTCGGTGCCGTGGTGCTCTCGATGGTGGGAGATGAGGGCGTAAGCCTCCAGCACGGCTTCGAGCCGCTCACGAGCGTCGCCAGCCTGATCCCGGAGTTCGGCGAGATATTTGAGGTGACCGCTGACGTGACGTTCGTGCCAGGCGAGCAGGATCGCTTCGACGTTCGGGAAGTACTTGTACAGCGTCGCACGTCCGATGCCGGTCTTCTCCGCAATCTGCGACATCGTCACTGACGTCAGCCCGTGTTCGGCCACCAGCGACCAAGTGGTGTCCAAGATCGCCTCACGCACCACCACACGATGCGCCTCGATAGTCTCGTTCCACAGCTTCGGCACCACATCAGTATACATGACGACGGTATCGAGACGTTTTGATTTGACAGAGACATACTGTATCGATAAGCTGCTGCCGTTGTGAATGAAAGAGGAGACACACATGACTAACCGGCCTCCCTACCCTGGCACGCCCCGTTGGGTGAAGGTATTCGGGATCATCGTTATCGTCGTGGTTCTGCTGGTCGTCGCTATGATGTTCACTGGTGGTAAGCACGGCCCTGGTCGCCACATACCGTCCGGTGACGCTGGTAGCCAAGTACTGCACTCTGGCGTCATGGAAGCCTATGTACCGCTGGAGGGTGGCCGCGGATGACCATGCCACCCCGCCTCCGCAAGCTCGCGCTCGCCGCACATATTACCTTCGCGGTTGGCTGGATTGGTGCGGTCGCGGGCTATATAGCTCTCGACGTTGCCGCTGCTACCAACCAGGATGCTCAGACCTTGCGTGCCGCCTACCTCGCAATGGAGTTGATCGCCTGGTATGTCATCGTCCCGTTAGCCCTCACCTCGTTGCTAACCGGGCTTGTCATGTCACTGGGGACCAAGTGGGGCTTGTTCCGGCACTACTGGGTCCTGATCTCACTCGTGCTGACCATAATCGCCACCGTCGTCTTGCTAGTGGAAACTCAGACGGTCAGCTACTTCGCGGACATAGCAGCAGATCCGACAACGTCCGGTGACAATCTCCGCGCGCTGGGGAGCACACTGGTCTACTCCGTTGGCGGCACAGTGGTGTTGCTCGGCATCCTAATGCTCAATGTGTACAAGCCGCGGGGCATGACCCGGTACGGGTGGCGTAAGCAGCATGAGCAGCGCAAGTGAGCAGCGCAAGGTGTTGGAGTCATAGATGCAGCGACTCCGCCCCGGTCTCAAGCTCCCCGACCTCGTCCCTGAAGGCGGCCACCTTGGCCTCAATGCTGTCGACCGGCAGCAAGCGGCGACGGGGAGCGGACCGACAAGATATCCCCTTCGGTAGATAGCGAGCGGCAAGGAACTTCAGCTTCGAACAAGATTGCTCTGCTCGGCGGCACGGGTCGGGCATGAGTTGGATGGAGGATGCAGGCCAACTGTGGCGGCTGGTTGCACAGTACCTTCCCGAGCGGCCACCACGTCCGCCTGGACGGGCGGGTCGAGCGTGGATACCCGACGAGCGCGTATTCATGCGCCTGGTGTTGTTCTTGCGAGCGGGCTGCTCGTGGGAGGTGTTCGATGAACTCAGCAAAGGGTGCGGGGTGTCCGGTCGGACAGTTCGGAATCGCCTTGCCGACTGGCGCCGCACGGGCGTGTTCGAGCAAGTCTACGATGTGCTGCGCAGGAAGCTTTATCCCAGCGCTGTGGCACACCTGGACGCGATGTTCGTGCGGGCGCGCTACAGCGGGGACCTCGTCGGTCTGACGCGGCACGGCAGGGGCTCGAAGCTTCAGGCCTTGGTCAACGACAACTCAATGCCATTGGCGATCCAACTCAAATCCGCCAACCCGCACGAAGCGAAGATCACGCCAGCACTTCTCGACCTAGTTGACAAGATGCCAGACGTGGTCGTCGCGGATAAGGCCTACGACCTAGATGAGCTACGCGACGAGTTTGCTGAGCGCACGTCCAAGCTGCTCGCACCACACAGATCCAATCGCAAGAAGCCGCCGCGGGACCAAGAGCAGATCGGATGCCACTACAAGCAGCGATGGCGGGTTGAGCGTCTTTTCGCGTGGCTCGTCGGCTGGCGGCGACTCGCCACGCGCTGGGAAGCCGACTCACTCAACTACAACACCTGGATCTGCCTCGCCACCAGCCTCATCTACGTGCGCGGCGGATTGTTGCCATGACCGCTAGTGTTTATCGGCATGTGGATATGGGCATAAAAGAAACACACTTCCCGGGCCGGGATATGATCCGCTAGCTGCACTTCCTCCCCGGCCCTTCTTTCGCGTGAGCTTTCGGAGAATGGTCGAGAATGGAGGCTCTCGGAAGTAGAGAGGAATACAGCGAGAGTCATAAGTATTGACCCTATGGTGAACGGCAAGCATATTGGTACGTCGTAGCCCATAGAAGCCGGCTCCCACCACCTCTATGAGAAGCATCCCGTGCCTGACCAACCTACCGGTTCAATAATTATGAACACCGCTATATAGCCGAT
>JALZCF010000509.1 GCA_030863245.1 Chloroflexota bacterium | reverse complement strand
GACCGGGATCGTCGTGGTTTGGCCGCCCTTTGGCGTGAAACTCCAGGTTCCATTGAGGGAAATTTGCTCTCTCAACGGAGGTGGGGCGGCCGTAACAGCCTCGGAGAAGCCGAAGAGAGCCACCGTTACAAGTAGCACAAGGAAGTGGTATTTCATGTATGGTGTTGCATGTTGCATGTTGCATGTTGCATGTTGCGTGGTGCGTTTATGTTTTCGGCTCAGTTGGAATGGCTTTAGATTTGCGGGCTGGGATCAGTACAAAAAGGGACGCAGCGTGCGCCGGAAAGCGATAGTATGTTCCAATATACGTCAAGCTACAAGGCCAGCGCATCCGGATCGCCACCGCTGGTAGGTTGAAGAATGTGCCAAATGTGCCAAAATGGCGGTTTTTTAGTCGGAGAATGGCGATTTTGGCACATTTACATAAGCTAGCGTCTATCCCACCCGCGAAGCCGCGCCTCTTGCTCTAACTGTAGCTCCCGGGCGCGCAGTACTCTCTCTTCGCGCGACTTCCAGTGGAGCATGGTGTCGAGGTAGATGCGCACGGCATCTTTGTTCCAGGGAGGACCGCGTTGTTTGGCGGTGTCGGAGAGCGAGGCAAGCACCTCGGTCATATTGCCAGCTACGTGGCGAAAGGCGCAGGTGTGCACCTCGAGCCAGAAGCCGGGTTGCCTTTCCCACTCAGCGAGGGTTTCTAGGGAGCAGCCGAGCTGCTCGGCCCACTCGCTCTTGGTTTTCGGCTCGCGCTGCGCTTCGGGTGTGGCCGACCAGACAATGTGTGCGGCTCGCGCGGTTGCCTGCTCGTCCTTGCGAGGATCGTGATCCGGCTCCGGCTGTTCGGGGGTCGTCGCTTCGTCGTGCATGATAGCTCCTTTGTAACTGACGGGCGAGTAAGGAATACGCTCGATCTACAACTCTCGTGTCGAACTGCGCTCACTATACTCGATAGGCGCGACCGAATCTGCTTCTTGCTTGTGTCAATAGGAATTAAGTACTAAATCAGGACAAGGGTGCGGGCGATGGGGGCGTCATGGCGGTTATTCCGCCATAACTCGTCGGAAGTGCGGAATGCGGATTGGAGAATGCGGATTGGAGACTGGAGACTGGAGATTGCGGAGTACGGAGTGCGAGATGACTAGGGGGTGGGGATTCATTCCGAAAAGGTCACATGATGCTGCGCTAGGGTCAATTGCGGGGTGAGCAGCTTGCACACCCTAACAAGCGAGGACGAAGGACGAGTGGATGAGAGCCGCCCAAGGGTGAATCGGGCAGCGGGACGTGATGCGCGGCGGGGTGCGAAAGGATGTGGGATGGTGCGGGCAGCGGGGGGTGGTGGTCGGCGAGGGGCACCGAGGATGAAGCGCGAGGCGAATTGGGCAGCGGGAGGGGTGGTCAGTGAGGACCGCCGGGCGATCAATCGCCCGGCTACGTGAGCAGCGGCCCATCAATGGGGCTTCACGACACAGTAGAACAAGGATTGATGGAAATGAAGGATTAGGTGGGTTAGGGTGGGACGGATGCTTTGGGGGCTTAATGCAAGTCGTACCCTCTTGGCGCATCCAGCCACGCGAGTATTAAGGTATGGCGACTAGCGCAACGCCTGCATAGAGGCTTCCACGTTCCCCCGATGTATATTTCAATACTTCCTTCTATCTCGGGCATTGTTCGTTGCTTGTGACAGACGGAGCAGTGGTGATAAGGGATAGTCGTGCCGCGTTTGACTAGAAGATCGATAAACATTTCCATCAGCCTGAGGATGTAGGAGGTTAACAGTACTCGCTCGTGCCGTTGACCGAGTCCATCTGTAGGACTTTGACGAAATCCACGTTCCCCTTAGTATAATGCAAAATCCGATGCGTGAGGCTCCGGAAAACCTCTGGATTTCCTCTGTCTCCGTTTCCGCGCAACCTTTTCCGTACAGTGGAGTTGGTCCCCTTGGATGAGAACACTCTTGAACGCGTGATCCGTGATGCTCTCAGTAGCTACTATGATCTAGAAGCTTTGGACAGATCCCCTTTAGGCACCCTACAAATTACCCAATGTCTGCGCTATGGGACCCCCTCCTCCTCATTGGTCGCCACCCATGTCACGGGCGTCGCGGTGCGTCAGCTCTTGGATGAGGCCGTAATCCAGTTAGAGCGCGACAGACCGGATGCGGCTGAGCTGTTGCGCCAGCGGTTTCGCCAGGGTCTTCTCGTCAACGAGGTGAGCGCCCAGCGCCACATCGGAACGTCCACTGTTTACGAGCATCAACAGAAGGCCATCGCTGCTCTCACGGCGGTCGTGGCCGAGATGGATGCCCAGGCTTACACCGCAGCTGTCTCCCGCCGCCGAGCCCTCATCGCACGTATCCCGGCACCAACCTATCACACTTTCGTCGGTCACGAGCCGTACCTGGGGCAGATAGGCCAGGCACTCCGAGCTGGGCTTATCAATCCAGGCTCTCCACTAGTGATTTCTGGCTTGGGTGGACTCGGCAAGACGAGCCTCGTCCGGGAGGCGCTGGTTCGGTGGTTGACCAACGAGCCGTCCGCTATCGAGCACGTTCTCTGGGCGACCGTCGTTCAGAGTGGTGACCCAATAGGGGGGCTTTCAGACCGGCGTGAGCGCTACACGCTGGAGCATGTGTTGGCCCAGGTCGGCGAGCAACTGGATGAACCGGTCAATGCGCTACCCAGTAACGAGCAGCGACTTCGGCTTCTGGCACGCCGGTTAGGTCACGAGTCCTCCGTGGTGGTGTTAGACAACGTCGAAACCCCCGACGAGGTAACGTTGGCCCTGAGGATTGCTCAGGCCCTCGCCCCTGTCGCTCAGCTTCTCATTACCAGCCGCCACCGGATAGAGCAACCCCATGTGGATCCCCTGGATCTACAGGAGCTATCAGAAGCTAATGCCCGAGAGTTGCTGAAACTGGAAGCAGAGCGTCTACGCATTGAGCCCCTGGACGCGGACACGAGCCGAGAGGTCTTCCGGCAGGTTGGCGGCAATCCGCTCGCTTTGAAACTGGTGATCGCCCAGACGAGGCGCTTGCCTGTGAGGAAGGTACTCCAGGGCCTGCGTGACCACGCAGCTTCGATCAACGCTCTCTATGCGCATGTCTACCATACCGCGTGGCAATTGCTCTCAAGAGAAGCGCGCGAGATCCTCTTGGGGTTAATCCTGTTGCCGCCTGCCGGTGCTACGTGGGAAGGGTTGCGACTGGCTGTCGAGTCAGAGGATGCGCCCTGCGACGATGCCACGCTAGAGGCAGCCGTGAACGAGTTAGCCGACTTGAGTTTGCTGCAGATCTCCCCTGCCCTGGATCCGGTATATAGTCTCCATCGCCTGACGTATCGCTTCTTGGAGCGGCAGAGCGGGCTCATTTCAGATGACAACAGGGATGGATAGGTGGTGGGTGGTAGGTGGTAGGTATGGAGATATGGAGGATGCTCATCATTGGTTACGACGGACGGTGCGGCGGTATGTTGATCGCCTGATCGGGGCAGGTGCCGATTCTGCCACGCTGCCGGTTAGTGTGGCACCTCAAGCCGGGCTGGTGCCCCATCTCCTGGCCAGATGTCAGGCTCTGGGGTGCGCCGAGAGCTATCTACAGTTACTCCACCATTTTGCCCCCTTCCTGGAACGGCATATTCCCCTCGGCCAGCTGGATCAGTACGTAGCAACCGCCTTGACCTATGACGGCCTCTCCGCGGAGCAGCGAGTGGCGTTCGCCAGCCTGCGCCTGCGCCTCCTCACGCAGTTGGGCGAGCATGAGCGCGCTCAAGCCGTGCTTGATGAGACGTGGGCAGACGCCCAGGTGGATCCCCACCTCCTGGCGGAACTCTACATCCGCCAGGGCGTGCTCTCGGTCTCTTTCGGCGACTATGTGGCAGGCGAACAGGCGTACGAGCAAGGGCTCGCCCTCGCGCAGGCGCATGGCGACCTGGCACGAATGAGCATTATTTTCAACAATCGCGGCAATATGGCATACGCGCTTGATCGGTATACAGAGGCTGTCGACTATTACCGGCAGGCGCTAGAGGTTGCCGAGCTATTACCGGACCCCATTCATCGAG
This sequence comes from Chloroflexota bacterium, assembly GCA_030863245.1. Lineage (GTDB taxonomy): Bacteria > Chloroflexota > Anaerolineae > Ardenticatenales > Ardenticatenaceae > JALZCF01. The sequence goes on along the minus strand of JALZCF010000509.1, from coordinate 510 downwards.
CGCGGGCCGAGGGTGGGCTAGCCATGACCCTGGATGAGTTAGGGCGCTACCAGGAAGCCGAACAGCATTACCACGCTGCCCGCCAAGCCGCCGAAGCAGCGACCGATCACTATAGCCTCTTGAGCATCGAGCTGAACATGAGCCATCACGCGTTCCTCATCGAGCACTACGAAGAAGCCAAGAAACGCGCCGGCAACGCTCTTACCCTCGCCCGCCGCCTCGGTGACTGGACCCGCGCGGGCTTTGCCCTTCACAACCTTGGACAAGCTTGCTTGGGTGCAGGCGAGTACGAAAACGCCTCGGTCCATCTCCGGAGAGCACTAGAGCAGCGCCTCTTGCTGGAGAAACCCCTCTACATCCAAACAACAGTCGACGTCATCAAGCAACTGCTTGACACTGTACACGCCGACCCCACTCTCGATCCCTCCATGCGCGAGCGCATCCGCCAGCAATGCCGGCAAGCTCTGGAGGCAGTGGGGCCAGCCAGTGGGGCCAGCGATTGCCCTAAAG
>JALZCF010000487.1 GCA_030863245.1 Chloroflexota bacterium | reverse complement strand
CGGCCCGCCAGCAGATCGAACAATTGTGCCTGGTAGAGAGTCAGCGCCTCGCCGAGGTACTGCACGCCGAGATGCAGATCATGATTCCCTACTTCGAACAAGCCCTCGCCGCACGCCGGGATCAGGTGGCTACACTGGACAGACTCTCTCCGTGACGGTTATGCCTCACAGCGCACCCACCGCCTCCTCCGGTCGCTGCGCCCTACAGCACGACCTTCCCATCTACCATCTACCACCTGCCCCCTACTCACTAATCACTGCCTGCGGACCCCGACTCGTCACGCATGACTGCAATGAGGGTCAAGCCCAGGTCGCGCGCCCGGCTGATGAGACCGTAGAGCGCAGCTTGATCGGCGACAAAGCCTGATAGGGCGGTGTCGCCGTTAGCATCATAGCTGATGGTTAGGTTATCGAACCACGCCGACCAACGAGGATCGAGCGCGCCTTGAATTCGAATTTGGTAATAGGCCCGATCGTCCTGACTTGACTCTCCTGTGCCCATCTGCGGTGTCTCCTCGGGTTGCCCTGGTTGCGTATCTATAACCAGAAGGATGACATCAATTCGGGTAGCGAGTACTGGTTTATCTCGAGAACTAGGGTGACGATGACCGCAACTAGGAAACCGACGGCTACGCCCCCTACCGCCCCTCTGTGCTGTTGCAGAAGCGGTTCGCGAAAGAGCAGCTCACGCAGTGTGAACAGGGTGGTGCCAGCTGCCGTGGTGAAGAAACCGACGAACAGGAAAGGGTTCCAGTAGGAGATTCCTAGGATCAGACCAGGAAGCGTTGGAAGGCTGGCTACCACTCCTAACGCAAGGAGATAACGCCAGGCGACTGGCATCCCGGCTCCTATTAACGGCGCAACGATCGCGAAACCCTTGACGGCGTTGTGGAGGACAAACCCCAGGAGGAGCAGGCCAATGCCGCCGATGAGCGTTGCCTGCACCGTCCAGCGCCCCGCCTGGCCAATGGCCATCCCTTGGAGGAAGTTATACAGACCTACGCTGAGTGCGATCAGCAGATTAGTAAGAAGGTTTTGTTCCCGCTCTGGCAACCCTGGCTCGCGCCCTGCCGTGGTGGCACGGGCACGTATCCACCGCGCATCGCCCCAAAGCTGTTGCACCACGACCGCCACAAGCCAGCCAGCCGCGAGACCGCCTGCGAATATAAGGATGAGCGCGATGGCTTGTGGCCAAGTCGCCGCGCCGGAGCGAGCGGCGCTTATAACCTCCCAGGGGCGTTCACGTGCATGGCCGAGGAGATCCAAGAGTAGGTAGAGCAGGATCCCGCCAGCCGCGCCGTTGAAGAAACCCTTCCTGTGCACGAAGGCCCGGTGCAGGCGTCCAAAGGGGAGGCCAAGAAACACACTAGCACTGGCGACTGAGCCAAGTAGTATCGTAGACATGATCGTTTACCTTTCTAGATAGAGGTATACCAACTGCTCCTCCAGAGGCCACAAATGGTTCGTAGTTCCCACTTGAGTGGGCCGACCAACAACATCCACTCAAGTGGGAACTACGAACGGTTGATGGCGTATCAAAACCAATTGGTAATAGTTTCTGATTCGATGCCTCGTGCCTAAAACTCATCTCGTCCGAAGCGCCAGATCGCCAGGGCGCTGAAGAGCAGGGTGAGCACGGCTGCCGCCCCTATCGGGAAGAGCCAGGGTAAGGGCTGGCCCAGCATGGCGACGGGAGCCAGGAAGGGCAGGGCGCCCGGGAGATAAGCATCCAAGCCGGTGGCCTCGACCAGACCCACCTGCAAGAACAGCAGCACGACCGGGATGCCGATGACCGGCGTCGGCGAGCGAAAGAAGGTGCCGAGCATCACGGTGAGCGCCACGTAGAACAGCAGGTTGAGGTAGAGCAGTCCGAGGCCGAGCACGAAGGGGACGCCGGTCAGCCCCAAGCCATTCGCTGAGGCCTCCCAGTAGCCCACGAGCCCCGGCACCACTATGATCGCGATGAAGAAGCCCAGACTGTGGGCGAGCAGTTTCGCCAGGATGAAGGCACTACGCGACACCGGTTTGGACAGCACCCAGGCGGCTGTGCTCGAGAGCTTTTCATTCACCACCGCCCCGCCCAGAAAGATGATTACGCCCAACGGTGCGAAAATGCCTGTCAAGAGGGTAAAGATCTCGATGCCTGGCCCCTGTTCGACTTCCGGGGGCGTGCCGAACAGCAGCAGGCCCCAGACGCCGTTCAACAGGAACAGCCACAGCAGTAGCTGGCGCCACCAGGTGTTCGTGCCCCACCACTCCCGCAATTCTTTGCGCAGCAGGCTGGACAAGCCCGCGCGCCAGCCCGGCTCGTCAATCGTCTGTAATGTTACGTTAGCGGCCATCATTGCCTCCTTCGACCAAGTTCATGAATACGTCTTCTAGGTTAAGTTTCTGACGTTGATACTCGGTGACGATGGTCTCGCCTCCGGCTAGCACGGCGGGCAGCAACTCGACTTCCGCCACCGCCTCGTCGCTCACGCTGACCTGCCAGGCCGTCTTGCCGTTATTCGCTAGCACGTGGATGGCAGACACCCAGGGCAACGCGGCGAGCCGCTGGTAGGCGGCCTGCGTCTCGCCCTTCAGTCCCAGCGAGTAGACGGCACTGTCCGTACCGGCCAGCACTTGCTCGATGGGTCCCTGTGCCACCAACTCGCCACGGTTCAAGATGGCCACCCTATCGCTCACTCGCTGCACGTCGTCCAGGATGTGGGTCGAGTACAGAATGGTGGTGTGGTGGCGCAGGCGCTCCATCACGGTCAGCACGTCGCGCCGCCCCATCGGGTCCAGCGCGGCCGCCGGCTCGTCCAGGATCAACAGGTCGGGATAGTTGATCTGGGCCTGCGCGATGCCCAGCCGCTGCCGCTCCCCGCCTGAGAAGCCACGGATGGGCCGGTCGGTCTTCTCCGCCAGCCCCACCAGCTCCAGCATCTCTACCACGCGCGCCTCGACAGCATCCCGCGGGCCGTGGTAGAAGAAGGACGCCGCGAAGCGCAGGGTCTGGCGCGCTGTCATATGGTCGTAGTAGCGCGGGTCCTGCGCCAGGAAGCCCACGCGCTTGCGAATCGCGAGGCTCTCGCGCACGATGTCGTAGCCGAAGATCCGCCCGCTACCGGTGCTCGGCCTGGCCAGCCCCAACAGCAGCTTGATGGCCGTGCTCTTGCCGGCCCCATTTGGACCTAGGAAACCGAAGATCGAGTGCTTGGGCACCTTGAGGTCCAGCGCCTTGAGCGCCTCGACCTGCCCGTAGCGCTTACCCAGCCCCTGCGTATCAATCACAATCGCAGACTCATTCATGGCACTACCTCCTTACAGTGGATTAGGCTCTAAACTTGCCCCAGTATATCCGTCAAGGAGGTGGTCTGTCGTGAGCCGAAAGGTGAATAAGGGGTTGTATTGTGAGGTGTGGGGGGTTGTAGGTGCGGTGGGGAAAGGGGTGGTAGACGGTCGAACTACTCTGCTACAGCAAGCCTAATTCTCTAGCACGTACGATGGCCTGGGTACGACTTTGTACGTCCAGCTTGCCGTAGATGTTACTGATATGGCGTTTGACGGTGCTCAAGGCCACGATGAGGGCCTCGGCGATATCCTGGTT
>JALZCF010000040.1 GCA_030863245.1 Chloroflexota bacterium | reverse complement strand
GCATCGTGGAGCGAGACTGGAATCATCCCTCCATCATCATCTGGACCCTTGTCAACGAGGATTGGGGAACACAGCTGATGCGAGATCCGACTCACCGCGCCTGGCTCAAAGAAAGCTACCACTGGTTGAAGGCGCTCGACCCGACACGCTTGGTGGTGGATAACTCCCCATGTGAGGGGAACTTCCACATCCAGACTGACATCGAAGATTACCACTTTTACCGGGCGATCCCCGATCACCGTCTGGAGTGGGACTACTTTGTCAACGAATTTGCGGCCCGCCTGGCCCCCACTTTCTCTCCCTTCGGCGACGCCGTGCGGAGTGGAACCGAGCCTCTGATCCTGTCGGAGTTTGGGAACTGGGGCTTGCCGGAGGTCGAACTCCTTAAGGATGCCGAGGGACGCGAGCCCTGGTGGTTCGAGACGGGCATAGAATGGGGCGAGGGTGTGGTCTACCCGCATGGGGTTCGGCAGCGCTTCCATCGCTGGGGCCTCGATCGCGTCTTCGGAAGCTGGCAGGCTTTCGTTGAGGCAACACAGTGGCAGGAATTCGCTGCGTTGAAGTACGAGATCGAATCCATTCGACGCCACCCGCAGATCGGAGGCTACGTCATCACAGAGTTTACCGACGTCCATTGGGAGTCCAACGGCTTGCTAGATATGCGCCGTAACCCCAAGGCCTTCCACACTGCGTTCCGTACCATCAACGCCGATACAGTACTGATTCCAGAGTGGGAGCGTGTCGCCTACTGGTCCGGGGAGCCAATCGAGGTCGGGGTGACCGTCGCGCACGGTGGGGGGCCAGCTATCCCCGGTGGGACCGTAGCATGGAGCCTCGGTAGGGGGGATGCCGCTGGGCAACTGGAGGTACCGGAGCTAAGGCCGGGGACGGCCAGGACAGTAGGGGCCCTTCGCTTGCGTGCTCCGGAGGTGGACGCGCCGACGCGCGAGCAACTAATGTTTAGGCTCGACGGCGGAGAAAACGAGCGGTTAGCCTCCAACTACCTACCATTGACCTTCTACCCTCAACGGAAACTGCCGCCGGTGTCGAATGCTCATCTCTGGGTAGCAAATCCTGTTCTGGCGGAGTGGTTGGCTACGCTTGGCTACCACTTGACCGCCAATCCCCGGGTCGCCGACGCGATTGTGGTGGACAAAGTCGATTACGCGCACGCCGATTACATCCGCGAGGGCGGGCACCTCCTTCTGCTTGCGCACAGCGAGGGTGCGATATCCGGTGGCTTCTTCGATGTACAGGTGGAGTTGCGTAAGGGCACACCGTGGAGCGGGGACTGGGCCTCCTCCTTCGCCTGGCTCCGCCGTGAGGGACCATTTGCCCGCTTCCCGGGCGGGCCATTACTCGACTATAGCTTCAGTCCCGTGATGCCCGACCACGTGCTGGTCGGTCTTTGGACTGGCCTCGGCCCCTGGGATTTTGAATCTGGCGTGTACGCAGGCCTGTTCGTCGGCTGGATTCACAATCTTGCTGCCTTGGTTGCCACACGACAGTATGGGGCCGGAAGGGCAGTGCTATCAACCTTCCGCATCAATCCGAACCTGCTCGGCCGAGATCCCGTCACGACGCTACTATTGGATGCATTAATCGAGCTAACGTTGGCTGAAGCCGGAGGATCATCTGGGTGGGCTTAATCTCTCCATATAACCGTGGTATCATCCATTCAGGGCTGCCGCTCTTTCCTGGCGTCACTCCATTCTAATGCTCCGCCTCCACTGACGGCTCGGGAGGCGAATACAAGATGGTGAGGCGCTCGATAGCCAGGCCATCAACGGAGTCGACGTGGAAGGTGATATCATTGATGCTTACCTCATCATCTTCCTTGGGAGGGCGGCTTAGCTCGGCGAGCACCAGGCCGCCAATCGTCTCCACATCGTACTCGTGCTCACCGAGAGGAATATGTTCCTCGACATCCTCTATTGGTACCCCGCCCCGAACCACGATGTGGCCCGGCTCCACGATGGTGAGAGGCTGTTCCTCCTCCTCGTCGAACTCGTCGCGCACCTCGCCGACCACCTCCTCGACCAGATCTTCCAGCGTCACCAACCCGGCGATACCGCCGTATTCGTCGATCACAATGGCCATATGCAGTTGCTGTCTTTTCAAGGATGCTAGCAGCGATTCCACGTACAGACTTTCGGGTACGGCAGGTGCTTCACGAAGTAGGGCACGCAGATCAAGAGATCCATCCCCAAGCTGCTGACGCACTAAATCTTTGAGATGCAGGATGCCCAGTATATTGTCGGGGTTCTCCTCGTAGACCGGGAAACGGCTGTACGGAGAGTTGATCACGTGCTCGAGAACCTCCTCCTCGCTCATCGAGATGGGGATCGCATCGATGCGCGTGCGAGGTGTCATCACCTGCCCCACCCGGCGTTCACCGAAGTCGAAGATGTTGGCGATCAGCTGCTGCTCCTCCGCGTCCAGTAGCCCCCCTGCGTAACTCTCGGACACGATCAATTCCAGCTCGCCAGGGGTATGTGCGCGGGAGCCCGACTCGGGCGGAGGAACACGAAGCAGTCTCAACACGAGCAGACCGATCTGATTCAATGCCGTGACAGCGGGGGAGAAAATGCTCTGCATGACCGCCATCGGCTTGGCGAGAAAGAGCACAGTCTTGTCTGCGGCTTGGAGCGCGATGGATTTGGGTATCATCTCCCCCAACACGACGTGCAGGTAGGTCATGAAGGAGAGGGCGATGATGAAGGAGATGGTGTGGACGATCGTTCCTTCAAGACCAAACCAATCGTGCAGGGGCTCCTCAAGCAAGTGAGCGATCACCGGCTCACCGTACATGCCAAGGCCGAGGCTGGCTACCGTGATACCCAGTTGGGCGGTGGCGATGTAGCGGTCTTGCTTGCCCCGGTTACGCACCACTTCCCGGATTCCAATGGCAGTCCGATTGCCCTCCTCGACCATCTGTTCCACTTTGGAGGGGCGTACGCCGATGATGGCGAACTCGGCCGCCACGAAGAGGGCGTTGAGTAAGATCAGAAAGGCAATTATCAGAAAAGATATGATCAGCTCCATTCGAATTCCTCCGGCTGCTCCATCTCTTCAGGGAGAACGAGGCTGACCGCGCGAACAGAGCGACGCTCAACTGCTTCGACGCCGAATCGAATGCCGTTCACCTCAACTTGATCGCCGACGGAGGGCGGGCGACCGAGCTCGTCCAGCACCAAACCACCCACCGTGTTCGCGGCCTCCGTGGGGAGATCGAGGTTGAGCTGATCGTTTAGATAGGAGATGAGCGTATCTCCCCGCACGATGAGCCGTCCCTTCCCGTCAGGGCTGATGGGCGCGCGCTCCTCGTCAAATTCGTCCTGCACCTCACCGAATAGTTCCTCGATCAGGTCCTCCAGTGTGATCATTCCGGCGATACCGCCGTACTCATCGAAGACGATGGCAATGTAGGATTGCTCCTTGTTGAGCACTTCCCATACCTCGACCGCGGGTGCCGTTTCGGGGACGTAGGGCGCTTTCCGTAGGACAGAGCGTATGTCGGCTTCGGGATCACTGTGATACAATCGGAACAATTCCTTGAGATGCACGAAACCGAGGATATGGTCTAGATCCTTCTCGTAAATGGGAATACGGGTATAGGCAGACTCTGCAGCCAGCGCAAGGACCTCAGATACCGATGACTCTACTGAAGCAGCCACCATACGGGTGCGCGGTACCATGACCTCTCCCGCCGATAGCTCCCCAAGGCGGAAAGCATTGTGCAGCAGCTCGCGTTCCTCGGCGTCGATCAATCCTCCCTTATGGCTCTCCTTGACCAAGATCTCGATCTCCTCGGGCGAGTGGATGTGTGCGTGACCACCGCCGTACTCTACACCCAGAAGCCGTAGCAGCAGTGCCCCGCTCCCATTCAAAACGACGATTAGTGGCTTGAGGATGTATTCCGCAGACCACTTCATCGGTAGGGCGGTCGCGAGAGCAACCCGTTCCGGATATTGGACCGCGACGGACTTCGGCACGAGCTCACCTAGCACAACCTGGAGGGTGGTCAGAAAGAGGAGGACGAAGGTTGCTGCAAAGCCACCCGCGACGATCTCGTCCAGCCAAGGCACTGATTCCAATGGAAGGCGCGCCAGCCAAGGCTGTAATCTCGGTGCAATCGCGTTGGTGCCGTATATACCTAGAGTAATGCTGGAAAGCGTGATACCGACCTGGCTGGCAGCGATATAATTGTCGAGTTTGTGTGTATCTTCCAAAACAGGCAATAGCGTCCTTGCCAGACGGTTGCCCTCCTCGGCCGCCTGGATGATACGCGTCTTGCGCGCACTGACCGCCGCGAACTCACCCGCCACGTACAGCGCATTGAAGAAGATCAAGATCGCTACGATACCGACAATGATCAGAATGTCGAGGATCATGAGGTTGAAGATTTAATCGTCTAGTCCGTCTGGTAACTCGAACTACGTACTGCACGGGCGCTGCTCTTGAAACAGCCAGGAAGCACATTTTATGCCCCTGTGAATGCCCATACGGGTGCCAGCAGCAGGTGACGCCATCATCCGCTCCCCGCCGCTTCCCGCTCTACGAATCCTTCCCGGCAGCCCGTGCCCTGGCCAGCACCTGCTCCGCCGGCTTCACAATGGCAGGATCGACCATCCTTCCGTCAAGCACGAAGGCACCCACGCCTTGCGACTGGTGTGCCTCGTGCATCTCGACGATGCGCTTGGCAGCAGCAATCTCCGCATCACTTGGGGTGAAAGCACGGTGGAAGGGCTCGATCTGCCTGGGATGGATAGCCATTTTCCCATCGTACCCCATCTCCGCCACCTTGCGTGCCTCTTCATACGCTCCCTCTGTATCGTCAAGATCGAGGTACACGCCGTCGATGGCCTGCAGGCGGTGCGCGGCAGCTGCCGTGACAACCGCTGCGCGCGCGTGAAATACCTCCCTGCCTTCTTTGGTACGAGTCAAACCCATATCCCCAGCGAGGTCCTCCGCGCCGAACTGCAGTGCAGTCAGCCGAGCTGTTGCCTGCGCGATCTGCCGGACATTTATGACCCCACGCGCCGACTCCACGATAGCCTGCAACGTGATGCTTCCCTGGACCAGTCCATGCTGCGCTTCCAAGTCATGGAGGAGGTGATCCACGTAGATCAGATGCGCTGCGCTTTCCACTTTCGGCACCACGTAGCCGTCTGGCCGACCCGCTACCGTCTCGATGATATCGGTCGCTGTCCAACCGCTACCGACAGCGTTCACACGGATGAGCCGCTCGTTCCTACCGAAATCCACAGTTCGTAACGCCTCGAGGATCGTCTCCCGCGCGGCAGCTTTCTGATTGTAGGCCACCCCATCTTCGATATCCATGATGATGGTATCGACCATCATGCCTGCCGCTTTCTGGATCTTCCTCATACTGTCGCCCGGCATGTACAACACTGCCCGCCGGACTCGCACCTTCCGCTGCTGAATCATAACGCCTACCTGCTCCTCCCACCCCTATCTTCCACGTTCCCAATCCCTCCGCGTATCATGCACCATGCAATATGCAACGATCTATACCTCATCCTTCCTGTTTGCCGGCCTCTTCAGAAAAAGCACATTCCGTGTCAGCTCGACTACCACGGTGCCATCCTGGTTGCGTGCGATGTGCTTCAATTTGACGATGCCCGCATTCGGTCGGGAGCGACTTTCCCGCTTATCCAACACTTCTGTCTCGGCGTAGAGCGTGTCGCCGTGGAAGAATGGATTCGGATGCTTTACATTCTCGTAATCCAGGTTCGCGATGATGGTGCCCTCGGTCAGTTCGGGAACGGTAATACCGACCGTAAGTGCCATCGTTAGCATACCATTGACGATCGGCTGACCGAACTCCGTCTTACTGGCAAAATCACGATTCAGGTGCAGGGGTTGGGTATTCATGGTCAGGGCGCAGAAGAGCACATTGTCCGATTCCGTAATCGTGCGGCCAAGGTTGTGCTCGATGCGCTCTCCCACCTCCAGCTCATCAAAGTACTTTCCAGCCATTAGTCTCAGACATCCTTGTCGCTTGAGAGGGAATATATGATCATCACGAGCGTATCACAAGATGACACGAAACGTAAAGAGATGCTACCCGCACTTCTCAGATTGCTTCCACCTGAAAGCCTCGCTATAATCGCTCGCTTGATGAGTTCTGACGAACCGAAACGGCGTGTAGCTCCTACAGATCCTAGGATACCCATCGCCGTAATAGAAGTTACTTCCCCTTTTAGTAACCTTGTTCGTCAATAAGCGTAAGGAGGCGAATCGATTATGAATAGCAATCTTTGGTCACGCCTTAGCGGACCTGTCAAAGTTGGACTGACCTTCTTCTTAATCGCTGTTGTGCTCTCGATGGTGGGTATTCTACGCAACCCCGATACTCCGGCCACGATGCAAACCATTCTGATCGCCACAGTGATCTCTGGTGTCACCTGGGGATTGATCTCATGGGCGGTCGCTACTGCAGTGGTGGATGTGGAAGAGGATATCGAAGAGCGGGATGGCGGGCCGCTCGAGTAGAATCGCCACACGCCGCGCATTCCTGCTAGCAGGCGCAGTCGGTTTCGTTCTGTCTCTCCTGTTGGCACTCACCGCGTTTGTTGCGGTACGAGCACTCCCAGGCCTTGCCCTGTTGAGCGAGGCATATCTTGGCACGAGCCTACCAGCTTTCATTTTCCTGCTAGCGCTTGGCTCGCTCGCGGTGCTGGAACTCCCGCTCGTGCTCATTATCCTCGTGCGATTGGCACGGCGGGGGGCAACTAGGTGGACGTTGAATGGTCTCCACTTTGCTTACGTTGCCTTTCCCGGATTCTATGGGGTGCTCGGAACTTTTCTCACGGGCGAGCGATGGTGGCTGTGGCTGATGCTTTTACTCTCCGGCGCACGCTATGCGAGTAGCGCGGCTGCCATCCATCCGTCGCAGATGGCCGCGCGACATGCCATGCAGCGCCAGGACCAAATTCCCCGTTCGCGACATGTTACTTCGGAAGGAACAGTTGTGTCAATGCAGGATGGCGAAGCGAGTGATCAGTTACTAAATCGGGTAAAAGGCTTCATTCTGGACATGGACGGCGTCCTTTACCGAGGCTTGACCGTGCGTGAGGGCGCGATTGATTTCGTAGCGTATCTCAACAAGCACGATATCCCCTACGTCTGCCTGACGAATAATGCCTCACGTACGAGTGAAATGTACCAGGAGAAGTTGGACAATCTGGGCATCCCCATCGACAGTGCGCATGTTCTGGGAGCCGCGCAGGCAACCGCCGAGTGGCTTGCCGAGCAGTCATCTGACGAGGCGCGGGTGCTTCCCGTAGGCGAGGAGGGACTGCACGAGGAGCTGTCAAGAGCGGGCTTCACTCTGGTGGATCAGGCACCAGCGGATTACGTGGTCGTCGGCATCGATTTTCATTTCAGTTATGACAAACTAAAGCGGGCTGCGCTGGCAATCCGTAGCGGTGCGGAATTCATCGGAACCAATCCAGACCCAACATTCCCCAGCGAGGAGGGGCTGCTACCGGGAAATGGTGCGATCCTTGCTTATTTGGAGGCTGCTACCGGTGTTGAGCCGACCATTATTGGCAAACCTTCACGCCCTATGATGGAGGTTGCGCTGGAGCACGTCGACCTTCCGCCCGAAAATGTTGCGATAGTCGGCGACCGCCTCAACACCGACATCCAGGGCGGGCAAACCATTGGCCTCATCACCATCCTCGTACGTGGTGGCGTTACCTCCGATGAAGAACTCGTCCACTCCGACATAAAACCCGACCTTGTGATCGATCATCTCGGAGCACTACTAGAGGATTACCGACAGGAGCGGAACAACTCGGGGAGCGAGGAAGGATGAAGGATGAAGGATGAAGGATAGAAGGGTCAAGCCTTATCGGTGTCGTGGTCGCCTCAAAGCACCCTTCGGGGTGATCCGTCCGCCTTCCGGTTACCTCCCTCGCCTTCAGCAAGGCATACCTAGCCGCTTCACCTGGTCTGGCAGCCGTTAGCCGTTCCGCTCCCCGCTCCCCGCTCCCCGAACTCTAGCGTTCAAGCGTCACACGGCGGAATACCTCGGCCGCTGACAGGCCCCACTGCTCGCCCAATTCGCGCGCGTACTCAGCCAGCCGCTTGTGTAGTTCCTCTGGCTCTCGTATTTGGCTCTTGTGCGCGAGGAGCGCTCGAACTTTGGTGTCCATCACATCCGAGATGTCCACGGCAAAATTAGGATCGTTGGAGCCGGTGAGCAGGATGTCAAGCACTCTGTGAGGCTTCAGTCCCTCCTCCTCATGGTGGAGGAAGTTCAACCGGTCGCGTGCGAGTGGGTAGACGGCGTCTAAGGTGGCATCGCCAACTGCACGATGGTCGGGATGATTGATACGGTTGTCGCGCCAGATACGGGTCGTCGGGTCGTGTGTGATCAACAGATCGGGGCGATGGGTGCGGATCTGGCGCACGATGGCCTCGCGCAACGCTTGATTGTTGTAGATCTCCCCATCTGGGAAGCCGAGAAAGTGTACACCATGCACGCCTAGGACCGCTGCAGCCGCAATTTGTTCCTGCTGGCGTGTGTTGAAGAGCGCCTCGCGGGTAAAACCTTCCTCCTCGCTCCCCTTTGAGCCATCGGTCACAATCGCAAAGGTGACCGTGGCTCCTTGTGCTACCAGGCGTGCTACGGTACCACCCGCCCCGTACTCCGGATCGTCTGGATGCGCCATCACAACCAGCACACGCTCGACCACGGGCAAGTTCATCGTCTCGCTCTCGTCCATCATCTTGTCCTTCTATCCATTGATTTGTGTGTCTTGGATCCAAATACTAACCGTCTCTGCGAGACGATTCAAGTAGGCGCCGATCGAGCGGTCGTGCAACCCAGTAGGGGCCGACCTATGTGTCTACCCTGTGTGTCTCCCTGGCTACCTGCCCCGACTATCCACCGTCGCTATAGGACAGCAACGGCGGTCGTAGCAACGAGCAGAGGCACTAGTAGTAGTAGGGCAAGGAATGCATTACGTAGTCGCCACGTTGCGTAATCCCGTTCTGCGTTCCAAGTCCCACGGCGAGCTACGCTTAGCCAACTGGGAATTCTTACCAACAGCCAGTAGGTCGCTACGCCGCCAACAGTCCAGATCATATATCGATATTCGATCAGCATTTCCAGCATTATTCAGATAATCTCCTTGCAGGACTGTTCAGGTCGAGAGTTGTCAGCAACTGGGTCAACATGCTCTTTAGCCAACGGTCGATGTGTTGAACGACCCACGTTCGACGCGCAAAGGCAACCTAGGAATCCGCGTCTTCGGCGACGATCTAAATTGGGTGGGATGCATGGGACGCGCCTACATCGCAGGGGTACACGATGGAGCGGAAGGACGGTTGCTAACGGTTGCAAAGCATTTCCCGGGCCACGGTGGCTCCAACCGCCTCGCAGATGATGAGGTTGCGATGGTCGATAAGAGCTTGCAGGAGCTACGACGTATCGAGCTAGCGCCTTTTCTCGCCGTAACTTGCTTAGATGTCCGGAACGATCGGTCTGTCACAGACGCGCTACGCCCGCGGTCTCACCAGCGTTAACTCACTCTCTGGATCGATGTCTAGCGCGGTTCCAAAACGACCACTTTAATGGTACCATCGAATAGAGTTGCCCTGTTACGTGTTGCATGTTGTGTGTTGCGTGAACTACCATTGAGATTACCAGGCTCACCTGCTTCATCCGAAGTTCACGCACTAAGCAGCATGTTTTGATGCGTGGGCTCCACTCAGTAGCATTGAACAGAAGTAGAAAAGTACCAATCTAGCGCGCATTTATCCGAGGAGACTTTGATGGACATCGAAAGGCCGATGCTCGTCCTTGAAGAGGGTATGGATGAACCACGCTGTTGGGCGCTTGAAGAAGACTTGACGACTTTAGGTCGATGGCCCGATAACGACGTTGTGCTACCCGACCGCCGGGTTTCCCGGCACCACGCCCAGATCCGCCGGATTGGGACCCAGTTTTTCCTGGAGGATCGCAACAGCACGAATGGTACCTATATCAATGGGGAACGTATCAGCGAGAGCTCCCCTCTCCAAGATGGCGATCGACTCCAGTTCGCCCCGAGCTTCCAATTGCGCTTTGTGGACAGTGCCTCAACCTCACCCGTCGTGGGACGACCTCCACGCAGGCAGTTGGAGATAGATGATCTCGAGCGCCGGGTCACCATCGGCGGCGAGGAAGTCGATTTAAGTGTTGCCCAGTATAATTTGTTACGTTTGCTGAAGATGCATGAGGGAAAAGTCGTGAGCCGACCGGAAATCGTGCGTGCTGTCTGGTCGGAAGAAGAGGAAGAGGGGGTCACGAGCCAGGCGATTGACGCGCTGGTCCGCCGCCTGCGTGAGCGGCTTGGCCAGGTAGATCCTGACCATCAATACGTGCAGACGGTTCGTGGTCACGGCTTCAAATTCGAAAATCGTTAGCACGTTGATTCGTCCAACGCGACATAAAGGATGAAGATCGATGAAGATTATAGGTCTCTACGATGACATCTTTCTGGCACATCATGAGTGGCGTCACCCGGAACGACCGGAGCGCTTGCAGGCGATCCGCCGTGTGCTGCAAGAGTGCGGGATGGCGGAAGAGATGGCGTGGCGTCAGGTGCCATCGATTGAGCCGGAGCAGATCCACGCGGTGCATGACGAGGCACTGTGGCGCCAGGTGCAGCGCATGAGTATGCAGGGAGGTGGCCGTTTCGATGCGGACACGTACGTGAATGCCTTCTCCTTTGACGCGGCCTGCCATGCGGCCGGCGCGGCCACAGAGGCAGCCAAGGTCGTGTTGGAGGGGGCGGAGGTAGCGGTTGCCTTCGTCCGCCCTCCTGGTCACCATGCCACACCACGTCGGGCCATGGGCTTTTGCCTCTTCAACAACGTTGCCGTTGCCGCGCGGCATGCCATTGATTCACTCGGCGTGGAGCGGGTGCTCATTGTGGATTGGGACGTACATCACGGTAACGGCACACAGGATATTTTCTACTACGATCCGGATGTCTTCTTCATCTCGATCCACCAGTTTCCCTTCTATCCAGGAACAGGCCACTGGGAGCAGCAGGGACGAGGGGAAGGGAGAGGCACAACGCTTAACGTGCCTCTGAGTGCTGGTCACGGAGATGCCAATTATCTCCTGGTTTTTGAGCACCTTATCGAGCCCGCCATTGCGAGGTTTCGCCCCCAGCTGATCCTGCTCTCTGCTGGCTTTGACGCCCACTGGTGTGATCCCCTGGCAGGGATGCACCTGACAGTTGAGGGCTATCACAAGATGGCCCAACGGCTGCGTGCTGCCGGTGATGCTGCGGGTGCACCGATTGCCGTTATCTTGGAGGGTGGCTACGATTTGGACGCGCTCTCCCACGGCATGGTCGCCACCCTTAAGGGCCTGTTGGGGCGACCCCTCCTTGCTGATCCGCTTGGCTCCGGGCCTGACTTTGACGAACCCGATATCATGCCACTCCTAGAGCGGATCCGCGCCACGCACCCGCTATGGCGGGAAGACGTGGCGTAATCCGTTGCAGGTGCAAAGTGTGACGATCTTGCTGCTAGTAGGAGGAGACATTTCTTGGACGAGGCATCTGGCACTCTGGTAGCGATACTTGTACGACTTCTTGCAGCCGCTGTCATCGGCGCGATGATTGGCTATGAGCGCCGTCTCTACTACAAGGCGATTGGGGTGGCAAGTATGATCTTGGTGTCGGTGGGCAGCGCCAGCTACATCATGCTGGCAACCTATCTTGCTGATAGCGATCCCGAGGCAATCGGACGCGCGATCCAGGGTGTGGTGCAGGGAGTTGGTTTCCTGGGAGCCGGCGCGATCTTCAAAGGGGGAACCGACGTGCGCGGTATAAAGACTGCTGCCACCATCTGGATCACGGGTGCAATCGGCATGTCACTTGGCACATCGTTCTGGCAGTTGGGTCTAACGATCGGATTGGGGACCGCGCTTGTCTTGGTCTTGACTGACTTTCTCCCTGCCCTTGGGAGCAAACCGCAACTCATCGATGATGCCTCGCAGCATCGCAGGGAGAGGTGACAGACGACGATGGTTGATGAGGAAGGAATGGTGGATGAGTTGGAGCGGCGGCGGGCGCAACTGGAAGCGCTCGAGGCGCAGGTTCGATGTTGTACGCGTTGTCCTCTAAGCACGACTCGCATCCACGCGGTGCCCGGTGAGGGGCCAATCGATGCCGCGATCATGTTCATCGGGGAGGGGCCCGGTGGGACCGAAGATCGCACGGGCCGTCCGTTCGTTGGAGCAGCAGGCCAATTCCTGGAAGCGCTACTGGCCTCTATCGGCCTCACTCGTGAGGATGTGTATATCGCCAACGTCGTGAAGTGCCGTCCGCCAGCCAACCGCGATCCCCTTCCGAACGAGATTGATGCGTGTAAGCCCTACCTAGCACATCAACTAGGGATCATTGACCCGGAGGTTATCGTCACGCTTGGCCGATTCGCGATGGAGCGTTGGCTACCGGACAAGCGAATTACCAGGGTACGGGGTCAAGCCTTTCGCCATGGGCGGCGCCTGATAGTTCCCATGCTCCATCCCGCTGCCGCCCTCCACCGTCCCCAGTGGCGGCCACTCATCGAGGAGGATTTTCTCCTTCTCCCCGGCTATATCGATAAGGCACGACGGATGCGGGCAGGGGAGGACGTGGCTGTGGAGGATGCGGTTCAACAAGAAGAGTCGGCCATGCAGCAACGATTGTTGTGACAGCCGATCTTAGGGGACGCTTTACGTTTCCAATAAGATAAGTACAATAGTTGTAAAGTACGATTCAAGTAAATGTAGTACAAAAAATCGGTAGAAAGAGGAAAAATGGACGACGTAATTGAACAATTGGAAGGGACGATGCGGCGCATCGAGGGTATCCTGGTGCGTCTTTGACGTCCCTGGCACGGAACTAGAACTCAAATCGCTTGAGCAGGAATCCCTGTCGCCCGATTTTTGGGAAGATAACGAGCGAGCCCAGAAGGTCATGCGGCGCATCGCAGCGCTGAAACAGCGGGTAGAGCCCTGGCGCAAGTTGGAGAAGCAAACCAGGGAGGCGCTGGAGCTCGCTCACTTGGTGTCCCTGGAAGAGGAGGTGGACCCGGCCCTGGTTGCGGAAGTGGAGACGGAGGCCGAGGCCGTTGCCAGGAGCTATGAGAAGATGGAGTTCCAGATCGCGCTCAGCGGTGAGCATGACGCCAATGATGCGTTGGTAAGCGTCTACGCAGGTGCGGGTGGCACCGAGTCCCAGGACTGGGCGGATATGCTGCTGCGCATGTACTTGCGATGGGCGGATCAGAATGGGTATAAGGTGGAGATTCTTGACCGGATGGAGGGTGAGGGAGCAGGAATCAAGAGCGCTACCGTGGAGATTCAGGGCCCCTACGCCTATGGTTATCTGAAGGCCGAGAAAGGGCCACATCGGCTTGTACGTGTCTCACCCTTCGATTCCCAGAGTCGCCGCCATACCTCCTTCGCCGGTGTGGAGGTGATGCCGGTCCTGGACGAGGAGGTCGAGATTGAGATCGACCCCAACGACATCGAGATGGATGTCTTCCGGGCCAGTGGCGCAGGTGGACAGCATGTGCAGAAGAATGCGACGGCGGTCCGCTTGACGCACAAGCCGACCGGGATCGTGGTAAGCTGCCAGAACGAGCGCTCCCAGCTTCAGAACCGAGAGCAGGCGATGAAGGTGTTGAAGGCGCGCCTCTACGAGTTGGAGCAGCAGCGACTGGAGGAGGAGCGTGCCAAGATCGCTGGGGCGCATACCACCGCAGAGTGGGGTAACCAGATCCGCTCCTACGTGCTTCACCCCTACCAGATGGTCAAGGACCACCGCACGGAGGTCCAGACCGGAAACACGCAGGGCGTTCTCGATGGCGATCTAGATCTATTCATCAACGCCTACCTCAAGCGCCAACTCGGCAATGGGAATGGTAGGTAGGGACGGACCTATAGATCCACTGTGTTCCCTTTATGAACCAGGCAACTGACTTATTAGAGGTCCCAGCGACCATCACATCCCGCTATCGCGTCGAGCGCGAGCTCGGCAAGGGCGGCTTTGCGAAGGTCTTTCAGGCCTGGGATGAGCAGCTTGGGCGGCAGGTCGCGATCAAGCTCTATCACGTACGAGAGGGGGAGGAGGCCGAGAAACTCAGCAACGAGGCAAGGCTTCTCGCTAGCCTCTCCCATCCCAATATCGTTACCGTGTACGACGCCGGCGTCGCGGATGGCCGCCCCTATATCGTAATGGCCTATCTCTCCGGGGGCTCCCTCCGTGATAAGCTGGGAGCCGGGAAGTTACCGATGCGCCCACAGGACGCGCTGGCGCTGACGATTGTGCTCGCCGAGGCGCTGCACGCGGCGCACGAGGCCGACATCCTTCACCTTGATATCAAGCCGGAGAATATCATCTTCGATCATCGTGGCCGCCCCTACCTGACGGACTTTGGGATCGGGCGTATCATGGGCGGTGACGGCGCGACCCATCAGACGCGTGCGATGGGGACAGGTAGCTATGCCTCGCCGGAGCAGCGGCAGGGTAGCAAGCTGACGCGTCAATCAGATATTTACTCGCTAGGCGTCGTACTCTTCGAGCTGCTGACGAACAAGCTGCCAGTCGGGCCAGCGCCGGCCAATCTTCAGCCTCCTTACTCCCCCCCCTTCCTTGTCAACGACCCGATCACAGCGGCCGAGGGACTGGTGAGGATTGTCGGCAAGGCGCTCTGTGTGGCGCCAGAGGTGCGCTACGAATCGGTGGAGGAGTTTATCCAGGCGATTCGGGCGTACATCATCCAATCCGGCGAGGATACGGGGCGGCTCGTTCCCCCCGCGCGAGAGTTCGCACACCGACCGATCGCTGCCGTGCAGATTGTTGAGCCGGATCGCCAGCTTCGTCGTTCCGAGATGCGCCACATCCCACAAAATGCTCGACAGATGGACGAGGATCTCACACCCGTGCCGCCTGGAACCCGGGTGAGCGACCTGCTCTACTCTCATCAGGGCGTGGAAGTGGGGGCTGGCTCGGTAGTAGAGCAGGCAGTATTCGGGCGGGGCCGCGTTCGCTTGCGCCAGGAAGCAGTGATCAAGGGTGACGTCGTCAGTCTGACCATGATTGACGTGAGCCAGGGTGTGCAGGCAGTCAATCTGGTTGCGCCTGAGGTCATGGTGCGTGGACCGATTCGACTGAGGGGTAGTATATTCTGCCGCCGCCTGCGACCCGCCCAGGGAGACAGCGGAATTCATCTTCCTGAAAACAGTGCGTTGGGTGGCTCCCTGATCTTTGGTGAGCAGTTTGAGGGGATCGTTCCGGATGGAGAGTTGGGACGCGCGCTAACCGTACCGCGACCGAAGATCGAGTTCTTCGGAGAGCGACCACGCGTTTTTATTGGCACACAATGTACCCTCGTTGCCATTTTAGGGGACGTGGATGTGGAGGTGGCCGCCCAGCAGAAGCAGTTGAACACCATTCGTGTGCATGGCGATGTGAAGCTTGGGCCCGCCAATATCGTCCGCCGCATAGAGGGAGAAAATGTCCATATTGGACGTAACTGCACCGTGGACGAGGTTCATGCGCGAGGCGTGTTAGTGATTGAGCCGGGGAGCACGGTCGGCTACGTGCGTGCTGGCAGGGGAATCAGGCTCGCCAACAATAATATCATTGCTGCCCCTGTTCTCTTTTCCGATAATGGGGCTATCAAGGAGGAGGGCGAGGCCAAGTGGAGCGTGGGCAAAAAGCGATATGGGCTCACGGCCGAGCACATCTTCGCCTTCGGGGAGGAAAAACGGCGTGGGAGTATAGCGACTATCCTGCTCGACCACGTTCTCTACGAGTTGTACGATCGCCTGGCGCCTGATTGGCTGCCCCGACTGAAGCCGATTCAATTTGAGGGATCAGGTGAACAGGTGGATCAACGGGCCATCGCGAAAAGCATTCCTACCCAGGAGCGGAGCGACGATGGGTACTTGAAGATAGAGATGGACCTCATCCCAGCAAGCGCACGTACCCAGGAGGCGTTATCCGACGGGGATGATACAGCCCCCCGTGGTCAGGAGGAGGATGGCGCGGTACCAGAGCGGGGTGCCACACCAGATGGGCACGACGCAGCCCTGGAACAATCGGAGTTCCCTCCTCCAGCCCAGGCACCGACCCAAAGGATGGATATCCCGGTCAAACGGAGGAGCACCGGTATTCTCCCTGACCCATCCTTGCATCAGGTTAAAACGCGACAGCTGAGTGATGACACAGAGAGGCAGCGTGAGTAAACGGGCGGATAAACGGGCTCTGCCCTTTGCTCTACCAAGAGTGGGTAGCGAGGCAGAGGAGGCTATCGCGTTACTCTCTTACGTTGCCGATGAATTGCTGGAAGAGTACTATCACACGGTAGCACGTATCAGGCAACAGGCAGAACGAAGCAGCAACGGGGTGCTCGTTGCTGCGATGATCGCCTTTGCCCTTTTCCTCGCACAGGATTTCGAGAGTGCGCCCGTTCCCCAACTGCTGCTGCTAGCTCTTCTGCCGCTATTACTTCTGCTCATCGGCCTCTACCTGCGCACCTGGATGACGGACACGAGTCGTTTCTACCCCCCCCAGATCATTCGCGCGCAGAAGCTTTCGTGGCAGTGGGTCGCGGTTCCCATCGATCAGGAGCAGATGATTGTGTGGGATACCCTTACCGACGAGGGAGACCCGCTTGACCTACCGCCTACTCCACCCAAGCGGCAGGATTGGCTCCTACGAGAGTCGATCGGGCCACTGCATCCCATTGAGGAGGAAAAAGAGCTCATCGACCGCCTTGGCAATCAACTAGAGGCATGGCGGGAGAAGCCGCGGTCGGTACGCTTGCCCCGCATCGATGATAGCCATGCGGAGGTGTTGACCGTGCTCAAAAACCTTCCGCGAGGACGCTATTTGGAGCCAGCTCCCCTCCTGCCGCCCGCCCGCAGGCTAGGAGAGGGGCTGGATGATCTGCGGCGGCTACTCGTGCTGAATCAGAGCCACCACCTCTTCCTGAGGCAACTGGATGCATGGGAGGATGTACTGCCTCGCTTCCAAGCCGCCCTGGACCGAGCCCTGCGCGCTACGCTGCCTTCTATGGCCGCTCCTCCTGCCCCTCCCTCTGCCCACCCTAGCGCCGACGTGGAGGCTGTCCTCGGCACTCTGGAGGTCGTGCGCACTACTACGGTTGAGTCGTTGAGAGAGACGCTGACGGAGGCGTTGGTGGAGCAGGAGAAAGAGCTTGACCAGCAACTCAAGGCGTTGGAGGAGGAGTGGGAGCGCGAGCGTAACCATATAAACTATACCAACGATACGTTAATCAACTCGCTCAAACGTCAGATGGACGAGATACGCCAACGGACGCTGCCGGAAGCGGAGCAGGCATTGAAGGAGAGCCAAGCCAAGCATCGTGAGGCGGCAGAACGAGTCATGAAGTGTGAGGCCGACCTGGCGGAGAAGCGGAAGCAACTATTACTGGCTGGTACGGGTAGCAAGGATACACCTCGCGCCTCGGACGAGCGAAAGCAGCAACTGAGCAACGCGATCGATCGTCTCACCACCACGCTTCCAGAGATCGATCGGACTGCGAAAACATTGGAGGAGATGGTCGAATTCCAACGCAGTGCGCTCTTACGTGTGCAGCGGCAACTCGACGCCCTCGAACAGGAGCACCAACAATACACGAAGGCGCGCGATCAGGAGCTGGAACGGGTCGACAACACCTTCCAGACTCGGCAAAGTGCCCTGCGCGATAACTTTGAGCCCATCATCAAAGCTATCGAGGCGGACCTTATTTTCTTCGATGAACTGGCCAAGCATGTCTCCGCTGCACTTGAGCCCTTTCGCGCCGATCTGATCATGGAGGATGAGGCGATTCGCCCCTACAATCAGGTCGTGCAGCAAACGTACCAACTGCTATCGGACAAGCAAGGTGCGGTGTTGCAATGGGCCGAATCGGTAAGGGAGCTCATTCAGGAACGCCGGGAGGCAGTGCACCAGATCGTTGAAGCGATCGAAACGGCGGCCCTCCCTAACTTCGGGGTACGGAAGCTGCGCATCATGCTTGTGCCCATCTGGTATGTGGAGACGCAAAGCGGACAAGGTGCGCTTTGGCCGTGGCAGCGTGGCGAACCGGTGGCAAGGGCATGGCTTGTTGCCCCCTTTGCCCATGCAAAAGAGGGGCGACGCGTGGCGCTCCCCGACGGCAGTTCCCTCCCGTTGAGGCCCATCACCGCGCTCCAGGAGCGGCTCGACACGCTGATGGATGGGGAGCGCCGCGAGGCGGTGCAGCAGGCAGCACGCCATCTGGGGAGAATGGTGCCATTCGAGAGTAAACGGCTAAGCGAGCTCGCGATGCGCGCCCAGATGCCCCGTGCAATGGTGGAGATGTTGCAGGCATTTCAACATCAGTTGCTTGCCACGCTCGAGACGCCCATCGAGCCCAATGGCGACTGCTCCGCTCCAGATATGGCTCTCTCCGACGACTTCCTCTTTGCTCCTCCTGAGGCATGGGAGGACGAGGTACCAGACTTGGGTATCGATGAGGAGGCGTGGCAGGAGCCGGGCGCTCGAATTGCCTCGAGCCCGGAGCTTGATTGATGCTACGATTCGATATCTTCACCCTTTTTCCACAGATGTTTGACGGTCCGTTTGACGAGAGCATCATCAAGCGAGCGAGGGAAAAGGGGCTCGTAGAGATCTATCTACACAACATTCGTGACTGGGCAGTGGACAAGCACGCCGTCACCGATGATACGCCCTATGGTGGCGGGGGTGGCATGGTGATGAAGGCAGAACCAATCTTCCTGGCGGTGGAGGCTGTTCTCGGATTGGATCCGGTCACCGCACAGCAGCCAGAACTCCAGCCACCCTGCCCGATTATCCTGATGACGCCGCAGGGTCGTCCCTTCACCCAAGCCGTAGCCGAGGAGCTGGCGCAGCGTGACCGACTTGCGCTCATCTGCGGACGGTACGAGGGAGTGGATGAGCGCGTGCGTGAGCATCTTGTGACCGACGAGGTCTCCCTTGGCGATTTTGTTGTGAGCGGGGGGGAGTTACCTGCGATGATCGTCGTGGATGCCGTGACACGCCTTCTGCCCGGCGCGCTAGGAGACCCAACTGGCGCCATCGATGATTCCCACGCTACCGGACTACTCGAATACCCGCATTACACGCGTCCCGCCACCTTCCGGGGTTGGGCCATTCCCGATATCCTCGTCAGTGGTCATCATGCCAGGATCGACGAGTGGCGGCGCGAGCAGGCCCTCCTCCGCACGCTTGCCCGCCGCCCTGATTTGATGGAGCGAGCAGCGCTGACGGAGGAGGAGAGAGAGTGGGTGGAGCAGCAGCGCGCTACAGAAGCAGAGCTGGACCAACAGAACGCCCCCGGAGAGCGAGGGCTTGAAGGGGCAGAGGAGCGAGAGAGAAGAGCGGCAGGTGAAGGCTAGAGCACAAGCCGTCTCGCGTGCGAGATTTGCTTGAGCCACCTAACAATGATATACTTGGCGTAGAATACTTAGAAGTGACGAAGCGCCCTTTCTGGGGCGTTTTTATTGTGGCAAGGAGAGTAGAGGTATGGCCAATCTCGTTCAGCAACTCGAGGCTGAAGAAAAGGAAAAGTACGGCCAGGGTCTGCCCGATATCCGACCTGGCGATACCGTTCGGGTTCACGTTCTCATCGTTGAGGGAGACCGAGAGCGGACGCAGGTGTTTGAGGGGCTGGTCCTGGGGTTGCAGGGTAGTGGCAGTAATCGCAGCGTGATCGTGCGCCGTATCGGGGCCCATGGGGTCGGCGTCGAGCGCATCTTCCCGCTGTACAGCCCTCGTATCGAGAAGTTCGAGGTCGTGCGCAGCGCAAAGGTTCGTCGCGCCAAGCTCTATTACATGCGAGAGCGCACCGGTAAGAAGGCCCGCCTAAAAGAGCGCCGCCGCTAGGTGGCACCCAGAAAATGCCAGAGAGCACGACGGATCCCGTGCTCTCTTTCTTTCCAGCCCCTCTCCTCTGATAAAGTACTATACGTCTCCTATGTCTCTATCTCCGACTTTGGACTATGAAACAGAATTGTGGGGTGCCGGCTATCGTTATGTGGCGGGGCTGGATGAGGTGGGCCGGGGGTGCCTGGCGGGACCCGTCGTGGCGGGCGCCGTGGTACTGCCC
>JALZCF010000468.1 GCA_030863245.1 Chloroflexota bacterium | reverse complement strand
GAAGTGCTCGAGGCGCGGCTGAATGACCTCTTCGACCTTAGCACGTCCCTGGCCCCCCGCCGGGAAATAGCCCGCAATCACCAGGTGCGTGTGTGGCGTGATGCGGAAGTAGTGCTTGTGGACCGCTACCTGATTACACAGCAGGAGCGCCAAGAGATCCCCCAGCAGTTTCTTGGGCGACATCGGGCGTTCTTCGATTTCGATCAACAGTTGCACCTTCCCAGCAGGCGAGGCGAGCATCACATCGATATCTGCCAAACGGTTGCGGTTGCTTACCGTCTGCCCCACAAATCCTTTGATCGCAGCTACGTGCGGGTCCGCTTCTTGGTTGCCATGGTCGTAGTAGAAGATGGTCTGCTCCTCCCGTTGCTTGCTCGTGAGGAGATCGCCCAGCCATTCCCCAAACCGCCCTGTTTCTTCCCCGTGTGGGCTAGCCATGCATCCTCTCCTTCCTACTAATCCTGTCGCATCCAAATCTCGCCATTCACCGTCACCCATTGTACGGCTTCCACCTTACCTAGCAAAGGCTTGCTCAAGACGCCCGGCCGTCACGCTCGGCTTTCCTTTACGCCTTCGCAGCATGCCGTGTTCCACAGATGATTTTGCCTGCTACGGAGTTGTGCTCTGTTATAGGGAGTTAATGAACCTTCTATAATTCGTTGACAAGCTAAGCGAAGGAGGCGAGCATGCCCAGCAGGATGGTGACGATTGCCGATGCCAAAACAGTGCTTTTTCAGCCTACTCTGTCCCCCTCCTGTGGTAAACTCCTAGCCCTCGCGCCTACTTCAAATCCGTTAATCCTGCAATCCGTGCTCTATCCCCTGCCCTGCCTCGCGCCAACATGCCACGCCGCCAAGCGTTCCTTCCGTTCCTCGCACCTTAGTGACCTACTGAGGGCGAAACGGCAAACTCACGCCAAGACGCCAAGACGCCAAGGACTTCCACGAGGGTTTGTCATGATCCGTCGCACCATCTGTGTGCTGCGCGTCGTCTTGTGCTTGGCCAACTAGGATCCCCTCTGTTGAGCACTATAATTCTCACAAGGTTATCCCCTTCAACGGAAGCGCGCGATGGGCCTACAAGTCCACGTATCGGTTCCCGACAAGGTATACCAGCAAGGGGAGCGACCATTAGTCGACGACGGTTTCGACAGAGAGCCATCAATGGAGCGCATACCATGACGCAGTTGACCCTCACCATCCCCGATGAGATCCCGGGCCTCCTGAAGATGTCGCCGGAGGAATTCGCGCACGAGGCGCAGTTACTTGTTGCGGTCAAGTTGTTCGAACTGGGCAAACTCACCTCCGGTCAGGCAGC
Source organism: Chloroflexota bacterium (assembly GCA_030863245.1). GTDB lineage: Bacteria > Chloroflexota > Anaerolineae > Ardenticatenales > Ardenticatenaceae > JALZCF01. The sequence continues at coordinate 4,163 of JALZCF010000468.1, read as the reverse complement.
CACACTGGCCGGGCTCCCGCGCGTGACCTTCCTCTACCTATTAGAGCGGTATGGAGTGCCTGCCATCAATCTAGAGGGCGAAGAGATCGAGCAGGAGATCGAAGCCGCACGGCGCCTATCTGCATGAGTGACCGCCAGCGCGTCGTCAACACTGCGCCCCTCATCTTCCTCGCTAAGCTGGAGCGTCTGGAGCTGCTCCGCTTAGGCACTGACGTGGTCTATGTCCCGCCCACCGTGTTGGCCGAGCTACGGGTTGTTCCCGATCAGGCAACCCGAGGGGTGGAGACGGTGCTAGGTGACTGGCTCATTGAACGCGCCTGCTCGCGCTCCGATCTGCTAGCGCCCCTCACCCAGACACTCGACCCGGGTGAGGCCGAGGTGATCGCGCTCGCCCTAGAGTTGGGGACCCTTGATGTAGTGCTGGACGACCTCGAGGCGCGTCGCTTTGCACGTCGGAGCGGACTGCAACCGGTTGGTACCCTAGGCCTGCTGCTAGCCGCCAAGCGGCAGGGACTGATTGAGCAGATCACTCCAGAGATCGAGAAGCTACGTGCCGCAGGCCTCCGCGCAAGCGCGGCGTTGATCGCGCGCGTCCTTGCCGAGGCGGACGAACTATGAACAACAGGGTATACCTCACGTTGCTGTAACCGCGGACCTCGCCAACCAACAACCTCCGCTTCCCGATTCGGCCCTCGCTTCATCCTCGGCGGACCTCGCTAGCCAACACGCCCCGCTTCCCGATTAATTGTCGGTTGATTGTACGGCTTCCCCCTGCCGCAGCAAAGCCTCGTCCAAGACCCCAGCCGTCACATTCACCCTTCCTTTGCGTCCTTGCGTTAGACAAAACAGCGATCTCTTCATTGCTGTCTTGTCACCCCCGACGGAAGGCTCACGCAAAGCCGCAAAGGAATTTTGTCGCGTTGCGTCTTACAATATCCACACAATGTTCTATAATCCCCCTGCTGTTGTCGAGATGAGAGTCCGGACGGCTGGGGAGCAGCTGCCCGTCGCCACACTGAAGGAACAAGACACCGATGACAGAGAAACCCGATCTGGTAGCGCAAGCGGAAGAAAAGTGGACCCGTGCCAGGCTAACGGAACGTCTGGTGCAGGAAATAGCGAAAATCGAATCCATGGAAGCTGTATTCGTGAAGGAGGAGAGCTGGGGCTTTGATTGCCTAGTTGTAGCGTCCGATAGTACACGTGAACAACGATACGCGCTGTACGACGTGGAGTGGGCCTTAGCAGAGGCATTGGCGGGAAAGGTTACTCTGAACATTCGTCTGGTCGATCGCCAGAGCCAGCCACTGGAGGATTTCGTGACAACGTGCAGACCGATGTCCTGCCGCTCCTTCCACAAATAGAAACACACGTGCGCGCTAACATTTAACCATATACAGTTTTCAACAGCGTGGACTACGAGCCGCTCAGGGTCTCTCAGGGCGCAACTGGACAACCTCAAATCCGTTCATCCTGCCATCCGTGCTCTATCCCCCCTGCCTCTCGCCAACATACCACCACGCCAAGCGTTTCGTCCGTTCTTTACGCCTAGACGGCGTGGCATGAGGCTGTTGTTCAATTTATGGCTGATCCACGTCTAACCGAAAGAGTTCGCCACTGACCGGCCATTCCTCTTGAGCGCCGTTAGCCTCCCGAAGCTCGCCCACGAGACATACCTCGTCTCTCTACGGTTGGCTACGAAGCAGTTGTATGACGTCGGGTGACTGGAAGGTTACGTCCACTTGGTCACCGACTTGGAAACGGTCCTGGAACCAATCCCGTAGTGCCGTGCGCCCCATGATACGTGCTGTTCCGTTGGTGTTGGCACTCCGGTTGACGTACCCCTCGATCACCTGTTCGTCCTTGCCCAGTACCAGCTTTACCGGCCCCTCATCCTCTCGCACGTGCCGATCGTAGTCGACTGGCACGTTGAAGAACCCTTGATCGTAGTAGGTGCGATGGAGCGTCAGGGAATAGGTCGGGAACAGAGATGGCTTGCCTTCCTCCCCCTGCAAGCGGATGTCGCCCTCAATCACCAGATCGACACCCACCTCTTCCACGATCAGCCGGGCTTCTGCCCGAAACGACTCATCTCCCGCAAGCGTGCCCTGCTCAAGACCCTGCTGCACAGCCCGTTCGATCGCCTGCTGGGCTGATACCCCGAACCGTTTCAAGAACTTGCGAATATCCTGGTTAAGTTGCTCGTGCTTCACAGGTTGGTCAGCTCCTCTGCTAGTCTCATCTCAATCGTCCTTCACCTGTCTCAGTATACACCATGGCAAGCGTCTTGTGCAGTGGATCTTGAAGTGATTTCAAGATCAGGGGTCACTGGCCACGATACACCCTGTCCCGTTGGAGAGGGCAGGGGAAACAGAGCCTCTTGCGTTGGCGTGGCCTGCAGTGGCATCATGCAGATTCAAGCAAGCATTCAGTAGGTCGTAGGTGGGGCAGCGACTGCAAGTCGCTTCCTGAAAGCTGCCGTCGGCTGCAAGCCGACTCCACGAAGGTGGTGGGTGGGGTAGCAAGCATCGCAGTGGGGGGCGATGTTGCAGACGGCAGTTGATAGGGGCTGGTCGATTAGTGGCTCCCGGCTAGCGGATACCGAACTCTACTGCGTCGAGGCCTGCATTCTCAAGCCGTGATACGCCTCGCTCTTCAGTGGTGCCGAGCGCGCTCGTGCAAGGCGGAAGCTATCGGCGCTGAACTATCGGGCGCCGTGGGATGAAGGAGGCAATGACACGTGATGGGAGGCACAAGTCGCCTTCAAGCATACCGGTGAGTAACATGACTGAGTAATACGCGTTGTGCTACAAAGCCGCACAAACATGCGGAGACAGTTTGTAGTAAACACTTTAGTGTTCGTCCGCCTCACGAACACTAAAGTGTTTACTACGAACCTTTACGGCCTCTCACAGCACAAGTGGTGTAACACAGCACGAGGAGGGAACGATGGTCCAGGATAGAATTCAAGCCATGTTGGAACGGAGTGCGACTGCTTCACCTCTGTTTCCGCCAACCCTACTCTATAACGAGGGATGGCTTCTACCCGCAGTTCCATCCCTCGCACGCTAGCTTTAGTGAGAAGCTGTCGCGTGCTCTTATCACAGCGCGAAAGACGCTCCGTTGTGAATCTGGATGAAACAGAGCCAAACAACCCATTCGGTGGAAGAGACCCTCGTGGTGCGCAAGCCCCGCGGCAGCATCAGTACCGCTGCTATGAGGAGACGCGGAATCAATCCGCCTTCCTAGGTGTCGTCAAGCCCCATTGATGGGGCGCCGCTCATACAGCCCCGGCACTTCATGCCGAGGCGGACCCCACGCCCGAAACGCCGCGCACTAGGCGTGGAGCCTGCGTCATTGGCGCCTCGCTGCGAAGCGTCCTTTCGGGTAACCCCCACCGCCCCCACAATCCGTCAGGTCCGCCAGGCACGTTGTTCTGGTAGCCGGGGGTGGAGAGGCACGCCGTTGGTGCCTCGTAACCCTCGGCGGCCCCCCCGCCCGAAACGCGTCTCGCGACTTTCGGCGGCCCCCCACGCCCTCAAATGCTCAATCGTGCCAGACGGATTGATGAAAAAGCTAAGCATTTGGTTATTGTGCCACCACTCAAACACTCGCTTCGGCTGGGGGGCTCGAGGCGGCGACGGAGAGTATGACTCGCAGGGATGCCTTCCCCGGCGAGTGGTGGATGGTGGCGCTCTCTTTTAGGTTATTGCAGTGCGCTGGACATATAATCTAGTTATGATACTCACCACAGAGAAGGAGCGACCGATGCCAGGAGCACAATCACAATACCGAGGCTACATGATCCAGCCATTGCGAAGGGGAGAAAAGCACTACGTTGTCAACATCTTCCCCATGAACGACGTGCACGCCGGCGGCGGTCAGGGGGCTCGGCCCGGCGGCCACGACCAACTTATCAAACTGAGCGACCCACAAAGTGGAATGTACCTTCGCTTCGATAACCTCGCCATGGCCGTAGAAGCGGGCGAAAGGAAGGTTGACGCTATGCTGCGCGCCGCGACGCAAGCGAAGGGTACGTCTCACCGAAAGTAGAATACCCTTCAGAAGGCATGCAACAGACCATGGCGCAGGGCGCATCCGTCACCGATATGACAGATGACTGTCTACGGTATGCCCAGGCAGCCCTAGAGGATGATCGGTGG
>JALZCF010000453.1 GCA_030863245.1 Chloroflexota bacterium | reverse complement strand
GCTTGCGGAGTTCAGGTTGCCGAGCCTGCGCTTCACGCTGGAGGAGACGGCCGCCCTGCTAAACGATCAGTTTCATCTCGACCTGCCTCTCTCTGCCTTGCGGGCCCTGCAGACAAACGCGGAAGGGTGGGTAGCGGGGTTACGATTGCTGGCGGCAACCTTGGAGGCGTTACCACGGGAGCAGCATGGGCGTTTCATCGGACGATTGGCTGAAACCCATCGCCACGTCTTCGACCTGCTAGCGGAAGAGGTGCTAAACCATCAACCGCCCGCCATTCGCGACTTCTTGTTAAAGACCTCGATTCTGGAGGAGTTGACCCCTGCGCTGTGTGTGGACGTGACGGAGGACCCCGATGCGCGCCTGTTGCTGGAGGAGGTCTACCGGCGCAATCTGTTCCTCGTCGCGGTGGACGAGGGGGAATCGGTCAGCAGCGTGTTCCGCTACCATGCGCTGTTTGCTGCTTTTTTACGCCATCGACTCCCCTTGGATTACCCTGACGAGGTGCGTGTCCTGCATCGCCGCGCGGCAGCCTCCAGCGCTATCCCATCCCGCATCGTCCACCACTATCTCGCCGCCGAAGCGTGGGAGGAGGCGGCGCGTGCGATCGAGCAGGTTGCCGAGCAACTGTTCAACCAGGGTCTCTTTGAGCGATTGCAGGGTTGGATCGAAGCCGTGCCGGAGGAGGTGCGGGTGGAGCATCCTTGGTTGAGCTTTTTCATGGGCGTCACACTCTGGGCGCGCAGCCAACACCGGGATGCGATCGGCTACCTGGAGGAGGCCCTGGCAGGCTTCACAGCGACGGATGAGGAGAGCGGGCGGGGCGAGACATTGGTGCAGTTGGCTATCGTTCATCAGACGCTCGGGGACTTTCACCCTGCAACGCACTATACGTTGCAGGCACTCGGCCTGCCTATCTCCCCGCGCAGCCGCACCCAACTCCACATGAGCCAGGCCTGGCTAGCCATGGCGCAGGGGGACGTGGTCAACGCACAAAGCCATCTCGATGCGGCTCATAGCGCGGCAGAGGAGAGCGGTGATGAGGGCGCACTGCAGATCTGCGCTCTGCAGACACGCGCGGTGTTTCAATGCTTGCCGGAGGGGGCGGAGTCGCTGCGTCGCGTGGTGCGCTTGATCGAGGCACGGGAGCCCGGTGAACATAGCCCACTGCGCGCCGCGGCGGACGGCCTGCGCGCCTTCCTGCGGTTCGCGCAGGGCGATCTCGATGGTGCCATCACGTTCGCCGAGCAGGCGTACGCCACTAGCGAGCGGCTCGGCGAACTGACGTGGTTGATGGTCGAGGTTGGCTGGCTATTGCCCCTGCTGCATGCCCTGCGCGGGAACACACTCCGCGCGCAGCAGCTCTTCGCCGAACATGACTCATACCTCGACCTGTTCTCCGGCTGGCGCGCGGGCCTGCTCTACATCCGCGCCTACGTGTGTTGGTTCCAGAACCGGCTGGAGGACGCCAAGCGCCTCAACAGGCGCCTGCAAGAGGAGATACCGGCGGCGGAGTGGCCTGTTGGCCCGGTCGCGCGCCAGATGATGGAGGGCTTGCTGGCCCTCTCGGAGGAGAGGTACGACCAGGCGGAGCGGGCGCTGCGCCAGACGGAGCAACTCCAACAAGGCACGCCTGTCTCCAGCGTCCTGTTGGGTAGCGCGCGGCTCAAACTGGCGATACTGTATGAACGGCAAGGTCGTACCGACGCGGCCCTGCATGAGTTGGGCAAGGGGCTAAGCGAGCGGGTGGGGCAGGGCAAGCCGGGTTTGGCGCTCCTCGAGGGAGCACCCCTCGTCCCCGTCTTGCAGCTCGCCCTCCAGCAGAACGTGTACGTCGACGTGGCAAAGCAGCTGTTGTCCGTCCTCTCCGTTCCCACACAGCCCCCCTCCCTGCGCGTCCCAACGACGGGGGAAATGCTAACGCCGCGCGAGGTGGAAGTCCTTTGCCTCCTCACGACGGGGGCTAGCAACCAGGCGATTGCCGAGGAACTGGTCATCAGTGTGTCAACCGTCAAGACACATATCTCTCGTATCCTCAGCAAGCTCGACGTGCAATCGCGCACGGAAGCCGCTGCACGCGCGCACGACCTCCACCTCGTGTGATAGCCAGCCCTCCCCTATCATCCTTCCAAATCATCCCTGTTCGTTCTCCACGTCATCCGAAAGGATGACGCCTGCCTCCTTCCCGTGCAGTACTCTAGAGCCACGGTGAAACCAATCAACTTATCACAGATGGAGGCAATCATGGCCCGAGCAGGCGACGTCCTATATAGTCCCACATTCGGAGAGCGGATCCAGTTCGTCAAGACAGCGGCAGATACCCATGGCGAGTTGCTGGAGATGGAAGCAACGAACGATCCCAATCAGGAGTGGGAAAGTGGGGTGGAACATTACCATCCACAACAGGATGAGCACTTCGAGGTGCTGGAGGGGGTTCTCTCCGTCATGCTGGATGGACAGGAGCACACCTACGTGGCGGGCGAGCAGTTCGACATCCCGTGTGGCGTGGTGCACAACATGCGCAATCGTAGCAGCAAGCCGGTGCGCTTCCGCTGGCAGGTGCGGCCCGCCCTGAACACGGAAACCTTCTTCGAGACGGTGTGGGGACTATCAGCGGATGGAAAGCTGACACCAGGTACCCTCTCGTACCTCTTGCAGTTCGCCGTGCTGTTGCAGGCATACCGCCAGGTGTTCCGCGTGACCACCCCCTCGCCCCTGATGCAGCGTATCCTCTTCGGCATCCTGGCTGCCGTGGGGAGATTGATGGGCTACCGAGCAAGATATGCTAAATATAGTAGGCCGCAGATCCCGGATGAACGTGCGGCAACCGCCTAAATGGAGGGCCTAGTATCGACCGGAGGCAGTAACTGATCTGGGAATGCGGATTGAACGGATGGCAGCTATCCAATCAATCCGCATTCCGCGTTCCCAGTTATCGAACTGGCAGTTCTAGTCCTATGTCAGGGTGGGACAGTAGCGGATAGGAGTAGCCCTAGGCCGTACAGCAGGGGCTGGGCTTGCTCGGGGCGAAGGGCTGCTGCGTTGGCCTCTCGCTCAAATCGCGCGCGGTCGTAACGGCCTTCCACACGCGAGAGGAGGGACCAACCCATCATCGTCAGAAGGTACCGGCCGTCACGCCAGTGGTTCCACAGAAGCTTGCTCCACTCCACCGGACCCTGGCATGGCTCCATGAAAATCGCTTTTCCGCCGGGGCGCAGAACGCGTCGCACTTCTTGTAGGACCGGTACCGGCTCTGGCAAGAGGTAGAGGAAAGAGTGACCGGTGACGGCGTCGACAGTGCTGTCTCCGAGCGGGATCCGTGTGGCATCGGCTTGGAGCAAGCAGGTCGGAAGGCCTTGCTGGGTCATCCGTCGCTGTGCCTCCTCCAGCATCTTCCCGGCAATATCCAGTCCCACGTACCAGGCATCAGGTCGCCGATCGTGCATCCCGATGATAGAGATACCGGGACCGGTGCCCAGGTCCAGTACACGTAGCTGCGGAGTGTCCGGCAGGACCATCGCCATCTCCGCACTATTCCTCCGCCAGACAGCTTGTGCCGTCGCCCACGCATAAAGCGGTGCGCCCGCATCAAAGGTGTAGCGCAAGGTGGATTCGTACCAGGAGGGTAGGGTCGGTCTCATAGACGATTCCTATTCTGTTGCATGTTGCATGTTGTGTGGTG
>JALZCF010000436.1 GCA_030863245.1 Chloroflexota bacterium | reverse complement strand
CCCTGCACCACCATAGTGCGACTGCAACGGTTTTCAATAGCGTGACGTACTCGCGACTCTGGTGGCGCCACTGGGGCACGGCGGGGACGTTGCAGTTGTGGTTGGTCTGGGACGAGGATGAGCTGGTGGGGGTAGCGCCCCTTTACGAGACGGCAGACGAGCTGGGGATGCCCGTACTGCGCTTTGTTGGCGGCGTGGAGGTGAGCGATTACCTGGATGTGGTGACCGAGCCAGAGCGGGAAGCGGAGGTCGTGGCGGCACTCCTGGAGGGGTGGGCCGGTGCGCCCTGTCGCTGTCCGATAGATCTACGCGCCATCCCACACGCCTCGCCCGCGCGCGAGGCTTTTTTGCGCCTGGCGCCCGCCGCTGGCTTTTCCGTGGTCGAGGAGCAGGAGGAGGTGTGTCCGGTCATCACACTCCCCGCTACCTGGGAGGCATACCTAGAGGGGCTGGAGAGCAAGCAGCGACGTGAGCTGCGGCGCAAGATGCGCAGGGCTGGGAAGGAAGCGCTCGTCACGTGGTACCATGTCGCGTCCCACTTGGTCGAAGAGGAAATGGAGCATTTCTTCCGCCTCCATGCGCTCAGCGATCCCCGAAAGGCGAGATTCATGACCCCCGAGATGCGCGCCTTCTTCCTTGATCTAGCACTGGCGTTCAACGCGCGCGGCTGGCTGGATCTCAGCTTTCTGCTGGTGGACGGTCGGCGTGCGGCCACCTCCCTGAACTTTCTTTTTCGAAATGAGGTGTGGTTGTACAACTCGGGCTTCGATCCCGCCGTCGGATCGTTGTTAAGTCCCGGTTGGCTGCTTCTCAGCTATGGGATTGAAGAGGCGATTGCAGAAGGACGAACCCGCTACGATTTTCTGCAGGGTGACGAGGAGTACAAGTACCACTTTGGCGGGGAGTCCGAGCCTGTCTACCAGATACGGCTTGAACGCTACTAGTCGCCGTCGAACGGATCAAGGCAAGAAACTTGCACTAGTGAACATGAGATCCCTGGACAGTCGAAGATAGCGAGATGGTTGCGACGATAGCAGAGTGATAAAGTGAGGGCAGATGAGTACTAAAACGTTGTGTTGTGACCAAAGTGCATGTCACGACTACTTACAGCTTGGTTGGCGAGCGCCGCGCGGCCGCATCGCGATGATCTCGATGCACACCTGTCCCCTGGCAATGCTCGGGGGGAAGAACACGGGTGGCATGAATGTTTACGTTCGTGAGTTGAGCCGCGAGCTGGGGCGGCGTGGTTGGGCCGTCGACATTTTTACCCATGCACAGAGTTCGGAACGACCTGCTGTGATCCATATGGCGCGCAATGTGCGTGTGATCCACGTGCAGGCTGGCCCTGTGCAGCACGTTGACAAGAATGAACTGTTTCAGTACGTTCCGGAGTTTGCTGAGAACATCGTCGAGATGGCGGCTGAGGCAGGGATCTATTACGATGTTATCTACAGCCATTACTGGCTGAGTGGCCTGGTAGCCGAGCGCCTTCGTGAGGTGTGGGATGTACCCTTCATCCAGATGTTCCACACGCTCGGGAAGATGAAAAATCGTGTGGCCCAGCGGATAGAGGAGCGCGAGCTTGACCTCCGGATACGGAGTGAGACGCGGCTGATGCATAGTGCCGATCGGTTAATAGCCGCCAATCCTATCGATCGGCAGCACATGCTCGACCTGTATCGCGCCAGTCCAGGCAAGATCGAGGTCGTGCCCTGTGGGGTTGACCTTTCCCTGTTCCGTCCTATCCCTCAAGAGGAAGCACGGGAGGAACTGGGTGTTCCTGAGGACAAGAAACTCCTGGTCTTCGTGGGGCGAATTGAACCACTCAAAGGAATCGATACCTTGCTACACGCCATCGCGCAGGTGGTCAAGGTAAGCCCGGAATGGCGCAAACACTTGATACTCGCGATCATTGGAGGCAGCTCTGAAGATGACGCGGAGAGCATGACCGCCGAGATGCGCCGTCTGCGTGACCTACGGGAGGAGCTGGGGATTCGCGACGTGGTCTGTTTCCTGGGTGCTCAGGCGCAAGAAACGTTGCCCTACTTCTATGCCGCCGCAGAAGCAGTCATCATGCCGAGTCACTACGAGAGTTTTGGCATGGTCGCGTTGGAGGCGACCGCGTGTGGGACGCCTGTCATAGCGAGCGAGGTCGGTGGTCTCACGTATACGATCAACGATGGGGAGAACGGCTTCCTCATCTCCCCAAAGCGGCCTGATCTGTTGGCGGACAAAGTCCTACAACTCCTCGAAAACCCGCAGCTGCGACGCCGTATGGGTAGGCTTGGTACCGAGCGTGCGATTCGCTTCGGATGGCCTGCTGTCGCTGACCAGATTCTCGCGACTGTCCGAGACCTGCGAAAGGCCCGCGCGGCGTAGCGAGTCCTGAATCGTGGCTACATCGACATGGATGTAGCAGATGATACCAATTGTGGCACAAAGCCTCACGAACAAGCGGAGACGGTTGGTAGTAAACACTTTAGTGTTCGTCCGCCTCCCGAACACTAAAG
>JALZCF010000433.1 GCA_030863245.1 Chloroflexota bacterium | reverse complement strand
GTGCTGTGCGGGCACGATCGCGAACCGCACCGGGACTGGGAAGTGGAACATCCTTCTTCGCTTGCCGAGGCTCTAGCACTACCCTTATAATCCCCACCACATTTCGTCTGACCCTCACGTTTGCCCTAATAGGCACCACGCTGGCCATATTCCTGAAGTTGTCGAAAGCACGCTAATGGCCCATGAGGTACAATTGTCGAGCCGAGCCCAGGAATCGAAAGTCGTGGAGCGGGGAGCGGAGAGCGAAAGGATGAAGGATGAAGGATGAAGGATGAAAGGGCTCACGCCAAGACGCAAAGACGCCAAGAGGCAAGTTGTGGTGATGTAACATGCAACATGCAACATGCAACATGCAACATCCCATCTTCCACATGTTTACCCCTATAGAAGGTAGCAGGAGATGAGCTTCGCACGACGGGTAACGCACCTGGAGCCGGAGGGTGCGTATGAGGTGCTGGCGCGCGCCCAGGCATTGGAGGCGCAGGGGCGGGAGATCCTGCATCTGGAGATCGGACAACCGGATTTTGAGACCTTTCCCTCTATCAGCCTCGCCGGAATCGGCGCGATCGCGGCGGGGAAGACGCGGTACAACCCGCCCGCAGGCACCCCCAGCCTGCGAGAGGTGATTGCCGCAGATGCGAGCGCACGTCGCGGGATGCAGGTTAGGCCAGAGCAGGTCGTCGTCGGTCCGGGGGCAAAACCGGGGCTTTTCTTCACGGCGCTGGCGCTGCTGGAGCCGGGGGACGAGGTGCTTTACCCTGATCCCGGCTTTCCGACCTATCCCGCGATGGTGGGCGTAGCGGGTGGTGTGGCCATCCCGGTGCCCCTGGATGAGGAGAAGCATTTCTCCTTCGATCTGGAAGCGTTCGACGAGCACATCTCAGAGAGAACCCGTCTGATCGTGATCAACTCGCCCGCCAACCCGACCGGCGGCGTCATGCCCCTGCCTGATCTGGAGCACATCGCGGCAGCAGCCCAGGCCCATGATTGTTGGGTCCTGTCGGACGAGATCTATGCGCGACTCGTGTATGATAACCTTTCGGTGCCGAGCATTGCCGCCCTGCCCGGTATGGCGGAACGGACGATCATCGTGGATGGGTTCTCCAAGACCTACGCCATGACCGGCTGGCGTCTCGGCTATGCGATCATGCCGGAACCTCTCGCCGACCGAGTCAGCCTTCTGCTGACCCACGCTATTGGTTGTACGGCGACCTTTACCCAGGCGGCGGGGGTGGAGGCGCTGACGGGACCGCAGGAGATGGTGGATGAGGTGGTCGAGATCTACCAGCAGCGTCGAGACCGGATCGTGGCGGGCCTGAATGCCATTCCAGGCGTACGGTGCCAGCTGCCGCAAGGAGCCTTCTACGTCTTCCCGAACGTGAAAGCGTTCGGAGTGCCGTCACGAGAGCTGGCGCGCCGGCTGCTTGACGAGGCGGGTGTCGCCCTCCTTCCCGGCACCGACTTCGGCCGGTATGGGGAGGGCTACCTGCGCCTGTGCTATGCCACGTCTATGGAGGATATCGAGCGCGCGCTGGAGCGGATGGTGGAGGTACTGACGTAACGCGAGGGGATCTTTCGTGAACAGATGCAAACGTTTCCCGGCATATGTTGCATGTTGCGTGGTGCGTAGTGCGTGGTGCGTGGTGCGTACTGCATAGTGCATAGTACGTGTTGCATGTTGCGTGGTGCGTAGGCCGTTTACGTTTTACGTTTTACGCCCCATCTGAAACGATTTTAGATTCACAGGCTCGACTCCGTAAGAGGCCGTTCCTTCTCAGAATGATCGAACCAGACACCCATCGCTTCATCCGCGCTCCCCATCGCACCATTGCCGCCTTGGCGGTCCCGGTGTTCTTCACGATGGTAGCCGAACCGCTCACCGGCCTCGTGGACACGGCCTTTGTTGCCCGTCTTGGTGTCGCGCCGCTTGCTGCACTCGGCGTTGCTGTGGCAGCTCTCTCGAGCATTTTCTGGGTCTTCAACTTCCTGGGCATCGGTACCCAAACCGAGGTTGCCCAGGCCCTGGGTGGCGAGAAGGTGGCGCGCGCCGCTCAGGTCACCACACTTGCACTCTACTTGAGCATTGGATTTGGACTCCTGCTCATTCTTGTCACCCCGCCCTGGCTTGAGGAGATTGCGTCACTCCTGGGCGCGTCCGGCACTGTTCAGGAGGACGCGGTAGCCTACATGTCGGTCCGACTGTGGGGTGCGCCGGCTATCCTGCTCACCCTTACCGCCTTCGGGGCGTTACGTGGTCGGCAGGACATGCACACGCCGCTATGGATCGCCCTGACGGTGAACGGCTTGAACATCCTGCTCGACGGGCCGCTGATCTTCGGCCTTGGCCCGTTTCCCGCGTGGGGTATTGTGGGAGCCGCCGCGGCGAGTATCATCGCTCAATGGATAGGTGCGTTGCTGGCCCTGCTTGCGGTTGTCCGCCATTTTGGTTGGTCGCGTGATGTGCGCCTTCAGGATGCAATACAGCTTCTAAAAATCGGGGGCGACCTGTTCGCCCGTACCGGACTGCTTACCCTCTTCCTGCTGCTCACCACGCGGTTGGCCAACCAGATCAGTCCTGAAAGTGGCGCTGCTCATCAAGCCATCCGGCAGGTGTGGCTCTTCACCGCGATGGGACTTGACGCCCTAGCCTTGACCGCACAGAGCCTCGTCGGGTTTTTCCTCGGGGCACGGCAGGTTGGGCAGGCGCGCCGCGTCGCCTGGCTGACCGCTGGTTGGGCGGTGGGGTTGGGAATGGTGCTTGCTGCGGGGATGTGGGTCGGCCAGGATCTGGCAGCGACCTGGCTCGTGCCGCCCGGCGCGACCCCACCCTTCTATCTCGCGTGGCTCGTGGCGGCAGCGATCCAGCCGCTTGCCGCGCTTGCCTTCGTTACCGATGGCGTCCACTGGGGAAGCGGGGATTTCCGCTTCCTGCGTAACGCGATGTTGCTCTCCACGGGAATCGGCTGCGCCGTCCTCCTCCTGATTGACCCAACGCGGGCAAACGCACTCGCGTGGCTCTGGGGCGTGATCGGACTATGGAACCTGCTGCGCGCTGCTCTAGGGGTGGTACGTATCTGGCCAGGGATTGGCAGGAGCCCCTTCAGGATTGTTGTGCAGCCATCTGCCACACCGCTATCCTGACCAGCAGAAGGTTGGGTTCCGACACATCAAGATTGATACAACTGCCCGATGAACCAGAGCCGGAACGGCTAATACCCGTTGTGCTACAAAGCCTTGCAAACAGACGGAGACGGTTCGTAGTAAACACTTTAGTGT
>JALZCF010000411.1 GCA_030863245.1 Chloroflexota bacterium | reverse complement strand
AGGATGTGCGTGCCCGTATTGCCGCCCTCTCGGAGATGCCAGAGGAGTGGCAGAAGGCCATCGAGGTGTGGGGTACCACAAACCGCTCGAAGAAGGAGCGCCACGAGGGCGCTACCTACCCGACCCGTAATGATGAGTACCTGTTCTACCAGGTGCTCCTCGGCGTCTGGCCACTAGAGAAGATGAACGAGCTGGCGCATGAGCTCTTTACCGAGCGTATGGTCACCTACATGATCAAGGCGGCGCGCGAGGCGAAGGTGAATACCTCCTGGATGCAGCAGGACGAGCGCTACGAGAGTGCACTGGAGCACTTCGTAAGAGAGGTGCTGAGGGATCGGGAATTTCTCGCGACCTTCGTGCCCTTCCAGAAGAAAGTCGCCCGCTATGGGGCACTCAACTCACTCTCCCAGATCCTACTGAAGTTCACAGCGCCGGGGGTGCCGGACCTGTACCAGGGGAACGAATCCTGGCGCTTCTCACTCGTCGACCCGGATAACCGGCGTCCCGTCGAGTACCGCGACCTGGCAAGGATGCTCGACTCACTCCAGCGTCCTCCCACCGCGGCGTTCGCTCAGGACTTGTGGCGCAACTGGCGTGACGGACGCGTTAAGCTGTGGGTCACCCATCGGCTGCTGGCGCACCGCCACGAGCATCCCGAGCTTTATCGGGATGGAACCTACAGGGCACTGGAGGCCAGCGGCCCCGCGGCGGCGCACGTCGTCGCCTTTGCGCGTACACGAGGCGAGCAGATGGTCGTCACCGTCGCGCCCCGTCTCATGGTTACCCTCTCCGAGGGCGCGGAGTCACCCCTTGTCGGGCCGGAGCCATGGCAGGAGACGACGATTCCTCTGCCGGCAGGCACCTACCTGAACCGTTTCACCGGTGAGGAAGTGCTGTCGGAAGGAACCGTGGGACTCGATGAGCTGTTTGCGAGCCTTCCGGTGGCGCAGCTCGAACGGAGGGATGAAGGATGAAGGATGAACGATGAAGGCAGGTTCGAAGAGGCCTCCCTTGGGTAATGTGGTGCCCAAAGGGGGCCTAGTGCAACATCAGACGAGTTATTCGGAAGTCGTGAACGAAAGGGGAAAGGGGCAAAGGGAACGGGGTAACGTGTTCAATGACGTTCCAATCTCCATTCTCCATTTTCCCCTCTCCATTCTCCAGCCTGAGGTGAAAGATGAGTGAGCGTGTCGAAGAGGAAGTCGTGGTGTCGCAGGCGGTTGGTGCGTTGTTGGAGCCCGGCGGGGTGCGCTTTCGGGTGTGGGCGCCGGCGCATGAGAGGGTAGAGGTGGTGCTGTTTGAGGGGGAGGAACCCGTTACATCGCACCTGCTCAAGCGGGAGCCCGGTGGCTACCACGCGTTCTTTCTGCCTGAGGTTGGGGCTGGCACACGCTACAAGTTCCGGGTGGACGGCGAAGGGCCCTTTCCGGACCCTGCATCAAGGGCCCAGCCATTGGGGGTGCATGGCCCATCGGAGGTGGTGGATCAGGCGTTTGATTGGACGGATGGGGAGTGGCGCGGCTTGCCGCTGGATGAGTTGATCATCTATGAGCTGCATGTCGGCACGGCAACGGCAGAGGGAACCTTTGAGAGCCTTGTCGAGCGGTTGGATGAGATCAAGGAGTTGGGTGTCACGGCGATTGAGTTGATGCCGGTCGCGGACTTTCCGGGCGAGCGCAACTGGGGCTACGACGGTGTGAGCCTGTGGGCGCCCTCGCGGGCATACGGCAGGCCGAAGGCTTTGAAGCGGTTGGTCAATGCGGCGCACGAGCGTGGTCTCGCAGTGCTGCTGGACGTGGTGTACAACCACCTCGGGCCGGATGGCAACTACCTCGGCGTGTACAGTGACTACTACTACAACCAGGAGCGCCATACGCCCTGGGGGGCCGCGCTCAACTTCGATGGCCCGCACTCCGCTCCCGTGCGTGACTTCTTTCTTGCCAATTCGCTCTACTGGCTGCGGGAGTTCCATTTCGACGGCCTTCGCCTTGATGCCATCCACGAGATTCTGGACGAGAGCGAGCGCTACCTGCTTGCGGAGTTGGTGGAGCGGGTGCGCGAGCATATCCCGGCCGACCGCCACATCGTGCTCACCGCGGAGGACGAGCGCAACGAGCGCGCCCTTGTTCTGCCACAGCGCGCGGGGGGCGTGGGACTCGACGCGGTGTGGGCG
>JALZCF010000393.1 GCA_030863245.1 Chloroflexota bacterium | reverse complement strand
GCGGACGCAACGATGGAGGAGATCATCGAGGCGGCCAAGTTGGCGCAGGCGCACGATTTCGTGACGGAGCTGGAAGAGGGGTACGAGTCGCTGGTCGGGGAGCGCGGCATCGGGCTATCGGGCGGGCAGAAGCAGCGCCTGGCGCTGGCACGCGCGATCCTGATGGACCCGCGCATCCTGATTCTTGACGAGGCGACCAGCGCCGTGGATACCGAGACGGAGCACGAGATCCAGCAAGCGCTCGAGCAGGTCATGAAGGGGCGGACGAGCCTCATCATCGCCCAGCGGCTCAGCACCATCAAACATGCCGATCGCATCGTGGTCCTGAAGGACGGCCATGTCGCCGAACAGGGCACCCATAACGAACTACTCGCCCTCGACGGCGAGTACGCCAAGATCTACAACCTGCAATACCGCGAGCAGGACGAGCAGGAGCAGGCGGTGTTGGCGGAGGTTGCGAGGCGGAGGGCGGTTGAGGCGAGGCTGGCGGTTGGGGCGGCGTGATGGGAAGGATGAAGGATGAAGGATGAAGGATGAATTACTCAAGTGCGGAGTGCGGAATGCGGAGTGCGGAGTGCTTCAACCGCGTAGTGCGTAGTGCGTGAACTTCTAGCCAGGATCCACACCTAAAGTTCACGCACCACGCACCACGCAATATGCAACATGGAACATGCAACACGCTCCGTGTGGATTGCAGGCGAGTTAGGTTATTTTTTGAAGCGAGCAGGTTTACGAGGGAGGGAGGTTTGTCATGCCCTTCGAGATGTTTGAGGAAGAGTTACAGGAAGTGGATGAGAGGCCGTTCGATGGGGAGCGGTTTGTGCGGATGATGGGGTATTTGCGACCCTATAAGCGCGAGTTGGTGTGGATGGGGCTGGGGATTTTGATGGCGACGGGGGTTATGCTCTTTGAGCCTTATCTGCTAGGTATGGTGGTGGATAAGGGTATCACGCCGGGTGATGTGGGCATGATTAACCGGTTGGCGATCGCGCTGCTCCTGCTGCATGTTCTGGCGTGGGTCGGGAATACGATGCGGATCCGGTTGATGAATGTGGTGGGGCAGGGGGTGTTGTATGACCTGCGGCAGGAGTTGTTCGACCACATCCAGAAGCTTAGCCTGCGCTTCTACGATCAGAGGCCGGTGGGGCGGATCATGTCGCGCATCACGAGTGACGTGAATGCGATCGCGACGTTGGTCAACGAGGGGATGGTTGTCATTATCAGCCAGGCGGTCACGGTTATCGGTATTACGATCGTGATGTTCTGGCTGAGCTGGCGGTTATCGCTGCTGGCCTTCTTCACGATACCGATGTTGGCGATTTTCTTCTTCTCAGTGCGGCAGCGGATCGAGACGGGGTGGAAGAACGTGCGGAGGACGATCTCCAATATCAGCGCGAACATGAACGAGTCGATCAACGGGATCTACGTGACGCAGGCCTTCCGGCGGGAGGAGCGGAACATCCAGACCTTCGGGCGGCTGACGCAGACGAGCCACGATGCGTGGATGCGGACCATCCGCGTGGAGGAGCTTATCTGGCCCGTGGTGGACTTCGTCGGGGTCTTCGGTACCGCGCTGGTGCTGATCGCCGGGGCCTGGATGGTGCTGCGGGGGCAGGTCACGCTTGGCCTGATCCTCGCCTTCTCCGGCTACCTGTGGCGCTTCTGGGCGCCGATCAGCTCGATGAGCAAGGTGTACGGCCAGGCCCTCAGCGCTATGGCGTCGGCCGAGCGCATCTTCGAGTTCCTCGACACCGAGCCGGAGGTGGCCGACCGGCCGGACGCCAAGGCGATGCCGCCGATTCTTGGCGACGTGGAATTCGACAACGTCTACTTCCGCTACGATCCCGAACAGGAGATGGTGCTGAAGAAGGTCAACCTGCACGTCAAGCCGGGCGAGACGATCGCGCTCGTCGGGCCGACAGGAAGTGGGAAGTCCTCGATCATCAACCTGATCATGCGCTTCTACGACCCGGTCGGCGGGGCGGTGCGCATCGACGGCCACGACGTGCGCGACGTGACGCTGGCGAGCCTGCGGGAGCAGATGGCGATCGTGCTCCAGGACAGCTTCCTCTTCTCGGGGACCATCGCGGACAACATCCGCTACGGCAACCTCGACGCGACGGACGAGGCGGTCGAGCGGGTCGCGAAGGCGGTTCACCTCGACCCCTACGTGCAGACGTTGGACGACAAGTACGGGCACGAGGTGGGCGAGCGGGGCGGACGGCTCAGCGTGGGGCAGCGGCAACTGGTCGCCTTCGCCCGGGCGCTGCTCGCCGACCCGCGCATCCTGATCCTGGACGAGGCGACGAGTAACGTGGATACGGCTACGGAGCGCGTGATCCAGAAGGCGATGGAGACCCTACTGGAGGGCCGCACCGCCTTCATCATCGCGCACCGCCTGTCCACCATTCGCCATGCGGATCGCATCCTCGTCATCGAGGACGGGCGCATCGTCGAGGAAGGTACGCATGAGGCCTTGCTCGCCCAGGGTGGGCGTTACCTGGACCTCTATCTGAAGCAGTTCGTAGGCAGGCTGCCGGGTGTAAACACGGACGTAGCCCCACAAGAGTTGGTGGCGTAAAGCTGCCAACTCTCTGGCCTATCGCACTTAGCCTTCGTCGCATATACTCAGTTCATAGAAGGAGGCGTTATGATTGACACTAATGCGCTGATTCAGCGGTACCGCGGGAGGGCGGATTTTGGGGAGATTGCGCGGTTTGCGCATGAGCTTGGTAGGGCGGGCCGAGATGAGGAGGGAATTCTGGCGGAGGTGGAGGCGCGGTTCGGCTCGGGGAGGGAGCGGTTCCCTGCTGCGCACGATAAGCCGCTTGCGATCTATGGGGAGCGGTTGATCGAGGCGAATGCGATCCGGCAGATGGAGAGCATCATGCTGATGCCGCCGGTGCTGCGAGGTGCGTTGATGCCGGATGCTCATTTGGGGTATGCGATGCCGATTGGTGGGGTAGCAACGCTGGCGAATGCGGTCTCGCCGTCGCTCATCGGCTACGACATCTCCTGCATGATGATGCTGTCTGTCTTCGACGCTACCGAGGCGGAGCTGGAGCCGGATGCGTGGGCGGACGTGCTGGAATCGGTGACGAGCTTCGGGCTGGGGGCGGATTTCGAGCAGCCGCGCGAGCATGAGGTGATGGACGACCCGCTGTGGAATGAGATCGATATCTTGCGCCAGCTCAAGCCGCTGGCACAGCGGCAGCTCGGTTCCTCCGGTGGAGGGAATCATTTTGCCAATATTATGATCTACCAGGGGGAGAGGGTAGCGCTGCTGACCCACTCGGGTAGCCGTGGCACCGGCTACAAGCTGGCGACGCATTACGTCAAGGAGGCGGAGCGGCAGACCCGGACACGTTACCGGAACGTGCCGAAGGGGTATGAGTGGCTGGCGTTGGACAGCGAGAGTGGCCAGGAATATTGGGCCGTCATGCAGCTCATGGGGCGCTACGCCCAGGCCAACCACGAGCTGATCCACCGCCACTTTGCGGAGGCGATGGGATTGGAGAGGAGCTACCATCTCTGGAACCGCCACAACTTTGCATGGCGCACAGACGAGGGCATCATCCACCGGAAAGGAGCGACGCCGGCGGATGAAGTGGTGCGGGGTATCATCCCTGGTACCAGCGGCACGCTCTCCTACGTGGTAGAGGGGCTGGGGGAGCCGGCCTCGATCTACTCCAGCTCGCACGGCGCCGGGCGCCCTTACAGCCGCACGGAGGCCAAGACCCGCCACGACGAGACACGCTTCCGCGATCACATGAGCCAGCAGGGCATCCTCCACCGTAACGTGGCAGCGGACGAGACCTTTATGGCCTATAAGGACATCGAGGAGGTTCTTGCCGAGCAGGTGGGCCAGCTGGTGCAGGTGGTAGGCACGTTGGAACCGCGCGTGGTGCTGATGGGTGGCGCGGCGGATGATGGAGATTGACACCGAGCGGTAGGTGGTAGGTAGCAGGTGGCAGGTGGCAGGTGGCAGGCGGGACGGCCTGCCGTGGCCGTCCCTACGGGGCGGCGGGGAGGGGCCTTAACCTGACGGAAGGGTGACGATTTGCCGACGGGAGGGCGATGCGTGGGAGAAATGGGGCGGGGTGGCACGTATCCTGCATTTGTGTGGGGCGGGGTTAGTTGAATTAACGGGGGGGCGCGTATCCCTGAATCACGCGTACGCACGCTCGGCTAGTGGTCAAGAACCTTGTCATGTAATGATCCAGGCCGCGAGGTGCCCGGCACTTCAAGGGAGCGTGTGCGTGTGCTGATATCTGGTGACAAAGTGCCGGGCACCTGAGTGGTAATTCACAAGCGGTATGAACTGATGGGCTCGAGGCTTTCCTACCTGCTCTGATGAGATATCTGCGATTAGCCCTCGTGGTCATGTCCCTGCTGGTCCTTCTCCAGCGATCCGTCTCCTCCTCGGCAACCACTCCCACGCAACAATCTACCCCTCCTGTTTCGCTATCAATGGAGGAGAGCAAGCGTCATTACGCGGCTCCTACCGGCACTCCCACAGCGGAGAGAGTCCTCCGAATCGTCGTGCCGACTCGCACTGCATCGCCAACGGTCGGGGTGAGGAGGAGCGCTTTGCCCCTTGTGGTGGCGGAAGGGCCGGTGGAGCAGCTGGGACGCCGCGACGTGGCAGTCGGGGTGAAGGAAGCGACACCGCTCTCGGTCCCGTTGCCAGAGATGCCCAGGAGGGTAATCACTACGACGCCTCCGGCGACGAGCACGCCGTTTCTTGTGGAAGCGGCGCAGGCTGGCAGGGGATCTCAGCCCACTCTGGCGGACTATTGGGAGGGGCGGGCGGAGTTTGTGGTGGATGTGGAGGAGACGGGATTGCCGATGGGCGAGTCGGACACCATCGTCATGGGGAATGGCGAGTTCTGGTCCTACCTGCACGCCAGCGAGCGGTCGGCCGGTGCGGTTGACCGATGCGGGGATCCGGTACCTTTCCCCGGCTGTACGGTTATCTATCGGAGTTACGACGGGGGGCGCACCTTCTCGCCCGACAACCCGCCCGTCTGCCAGTTCGCTTGCAACCAGTGCCCGTGCACCTCGGCAAACGACCATACGAACCAGCAGCAATACCCCCGCAGCGTCTTCGCTGGAGATAGGCTGTGGCTGGTCTACGAGTATCTGGGACGAGTGATGCTGCGTCACTCCGCGGATGGGCTGAATTGGAGCTTCCCAGAGCGCGTGTCAGGTTCCGGAATCTGGAAGCTGTGGTTACGAGGGTGTTCGGCGGCGGAGCGGATTGGGGCGCATCCTTTTGTGCCCTATGACTACGAGTGCCTGGCAGGTGGACCGCCGGGTCTTTACGTGGAGTCTGACCAGCTATACGTGTTTATGGCGGCTGGCCAGAATCCAGGTTCGATGGGCTGTTACGTCGCGCCGCTTGGCGTCCCTGCCTCCCATTTCCAGCCCTGCGAGCACAACCCCCTCTTCATGGGGGCTCCCACCTACGGTCCGTTAGACGAGATGGGGCCGCAGAGCAATCCCTTCTTTGACTTTCGCACGATCAGCGCAGCCGAGGTACAACAGATCGGCGAAGGAGAGGGCGCCCGCTACTACATGCTTTACGAGGGGATACGTGGTCCGGCACCTGGCAGCCCGGGGGATAGCCAGTTTGGGTTGGGGCTGGCTCGCAGTCTCACTCCCCGGATCGATGGGCCTTGGGAAAAGTTTCCCGGTAATCCAATCTTGGTTGACCTGCCGGGCAACATCGGCTTGGGGCACGCAGACCTGGTTGTGGATAACGGGCAGACGCTCCTGTACACCTCGTTGGATGGGGTCCGACGTAGCCGACTCGTGCTGGTGTGGAAAGAGGGGAGGCGGCTCCCCCACCCCCAGCTTCCAATAGAGTAAATTAACCTCTAATGCTAGCCCACGACAAGGTTGATGCGCCAGCGGCCCGGCTCTTCCTGGCGGAGGGTGGTCAGACGTAGGTCGTGGATTTCGGATGTGTTGGCCACATGAGTGCCGATGCAGGCGCGCTCATCTACAAGGCAGTCGCCCTCGCCGATGCGCACAACGCGTACCGGGTCTGCATCCTCAGGCACCTGGTGCAAATTAGGCAGTCGCGTCTCTGCCTCCTCGCGCGGCAGGTACGAGGTCGTCACGGGCAGCGCGGCGTCAACGATCTCCTGAGCCGCTGCCTCCAGCGCCTCACGGTCCGCCTCGGCCACATCGCCATCGTATGCAAAGCTCAGTACAGCCTTACGGCTCTTGAGGCGCGTGTTGAAGTCTTGGAGCGTTGGCAAACGCTCGTGAATTAAACGGGTCAGAAGATGTTCGGCGGTGTGTAACGGTGGGTAAGCCGTGTAGCTGCTCATGATCACTCCTTGTCACCTCTTTGATGCTTCCAAGGCAAATCAGCGTAAGCCAAAGGTCGAGAGGTATTATGTCTCGTAACTTGTCAATCTGCGCTTCTCACCTAACTTCCCGACGACGAATCAGGCGGATTTTGCACAGGTACCTGTTGCCAGGCTGTCTCGGATATCTTATCATTCAAACCAGTTCAGCTCCATCTTAGTATACATGAAGTGAGGGCAATCACATGGACAACATCCTCCCTGGGGCGCGTTCCGTGCTCGCTACCACACCCACACGTTGGCTCAGTCTGGCCCAGGCACTCTCAACTGACCTACTCTCTCAGCCACCCGCGCCCGAGCAGTGGTCACCTTTGGAGTGCTTACAGCATCTGGTAGATACGGAGCAGGTCTTCCATTTCAGGGTTCAAGCGTTTCTAGCAGGCCAGGATTTCCCGGCCTTTGACCCCATCAGTCAAGGAACGAAACTTAATGCTTATCAGTCGGCGATCGACCTTGCTGAAGAGTTCGCCCGACTACGCAGAGACGGTTTGGCACTACTGGCGCAAATCGAACCGAGCGACCTGCAGCGGCAGGTTCGCCATGAGGAACTAGGTCTGGTCACATTGGGCGAGATGGTACACGAGTGGGCGGCACACGATCTGAATCATACGGTTCAAGCAGAACGGGCGATGATGCAACCCTTCATTGAGGGCTGCGGTCCCTGGCAGGTGTACTTCGCTGAGCACCTGGTCAACCACGCTTGACCAACCGGGTTTGATAGCGTGGCGGACGATTGTAAGAAGCTACGGGGTTGCGGGCTCCTCTACGGCGTTTGGCATGCGC
>JALZCF010000358.1 GCA_030863245.1 Chloroflexota bacterium | reverse complement strand
GCTCTACCGCCGCATAGCCGGAAAGCGCAGACACGAGCTGCCTTCCCTCGGAAACGTGGTCGCGCTCGGGCAGGGCGAGGGGGGGAACCGGAAACTCATACTCGCCGGAGAGGCGCAGCACCTCGCGGCTGGTCACCAACACCTTCAGTTGTGGCGCCGCGGCCAGCAATGTCGTGATCAGCGGCGCCGCCGTCACGATCTGCTCGAAGTTGTCCAACACGAGCATCCGCTGCCGCTCGCGTAGCGCCATTTTCACCCTCTCGATAAGTGGTTGGCCCACCGCCTCTTTGATCTCCAGCGCCTGCGCGATGGCGCCCGTCAGCAGCCCCGGCTCCCGGATCGCCGCCAGCGCGACGAAGAACACCCCATCCGGGAAGGCATCCAGCAGGTCGGCCGCCACCTGTTCCGCCAGCCGCGTCTTGCCACTGCCGCCCGGACCCGTCAGCGTCACCAGCCGCACCTCCCGCCGCCGCAGCAACGCCGCGATCGCGTCCCGCTCCCACTCCCGTCCAATCAGTGGTGTCAGGGAGGCCGGCAGATTGTTGCGCGGCACCGTGGCTGGCTGCCACGGCGCGGACGAGATCACTGGCGGCGCCGCCACAGCCTCCTCCATCAGCGGAGCCAGGGCATGGTCAGCACGCGCAAAGCGCACAAACGCCCCCCGCTCCTCAGGCGCAACCCCCAACCGCTCCGCCAGCCGCTCCGCCAGCTCCCGCGACGGCCGCAACTCATCCGCCTCCAACTTACGAATCGTCACCGCCGCACACGCCACCTCCCCCGCCAGCCCCGCCTGCGTCAGATCCAGCACCTTGCGCCGCTGCCTCAGCCACTGCCCAAACGACCCACCACCATCCATCTGCCACCCCACAGCAGCTTCGTAGTACACACCTTACTGAGCCGAGCCCGCAAATCTAAAGTCGTTCCAGCTGGGCCATAACACGTGAACCGCCGACGCCCGCTGCCACATGCCACATGCAACATGCAACATGCAACAAACCATCTTTAGTTCCACCACTCCAAAACAAGACCGTATCACTTTTACTATCGCCAATTATATCACAAATAGCCTTATATTCACCCGCGAATCCTCCATAATAAGGACAACTCAAACAACTCGCACGGCACAACGGAGCAAATCTCATGAACACCAGCAGCAACGAACTGATAGCCCAACCCATCGCCGCACCATCCACCATCGACACACCCGCTCAGCAGCCCGCAGCAGCCCCACGGCATCTAGCACGCCGTGTCCTCCTCTGGCTCGCCGAGCCCTTCACAGAGCCCAACCGCGACTTGATGCTGCGCTTCTTCACCGCTACCAAGGGCTGGGGGCGCAACTGATAGCTACAGCAGGGACCCATCTGTCCCATTTCCCGCCCCTTACCCCAATTGCGTTCTGAAGCGCCCTAAAAGTTCGTCGTCTGTGAATCGGCACGCTGATTCACGGACGGCGAACCCGCTCATTTGCATCGGTCACCTACCAACCCTCTGAGACACCGCGCGAGCGATTCCCCGCACGCCGCCGTGACCTGTGGTGAGGACGACGCTTCAGTGTGGGAATGGTGGAGCGGGTAGACTCCCTCCTCCTGCTCAATATGCGCTATCACCCCGGTGAGGGGCGCGCCTACTACTGAGAGCTACCCGGCCCCTCAAGCACCCACCACCAGAGGACAATTATTTCTAGAAAGTGAACCTGTAGAGTAGAAACCTTAGAAACCTTAGAAAGCAACCACCGCATGTTGACAAGGTCCATTCGATTAGCCACTTGCTTGTATCGAGGCGAGGAATGGAAGTGGAAGACTATTCTTGTTCCCCCTTTACATGGCGTAGCCATGCACAGGGTCACTGAGTCAAGGGCACGGCAAGTGCAGAAAGGAGAGCGGGAAATGGGAAGGTTTCCATTTTTAGCCGTACGAGCTATACGCGCAAAAAATGCCCAAAACGTCCAAAATGCACACCAAAAACGCCCAAAATATCCAAATTGCACACTCATCACTCGATGTGCCGCATAAGAACCTAGCGAGGAGCCACTCGCTATCCACGACTCTCCAGTCTCCAGTCTCCAGCCTCCAGTCCCTACCAATTCCTCCACCGTTGCATTAGCTGGTATGGAAGCTGCTCCAGTTATCTGTACACTGGCCAAGCCAACACCGAAGGAGCAGAAAATGGCATACTACATAGTACGTGCCCATCTGAAGCCCGAACTGGAAGATGAATTGCGCAACTGGCTGGAGCAGGATGCCTTCCGCACGATGCGTCCATTCGGCGAATCGCTCACCAAAGGCCTCCAAGGCGCGCGCCTCGATCCGGCGACGGGGGAGGCAGTCTGGGAGGAGGAGGACTACTGCCGGCCCCCACTGGCCATGGAGCGGGAGGCCGTCCTCGATCGCTACTTCGACGACCTCACCGTCGAGCGCGTTGAGGAGGGCGAGGGATGGCGTCGCATAGAAACCCTCCCATCGCTGTGGGAAGCGTAGCCCGACCGGGCCGTACGGCATGAACAAGAAAGGAGCAAGC
>JALZCF010000345.1 GCA_030863245.1 Chloroflexota bacterium | reverse complement strand
GGTTATAGGGAGTACCAAACATCTCTTGCCAGAAGACCCCTGTTTCTACGTCGACGTCGTCCTCACGCGCCAGCGCTAGAGACACGTAGTTGCGGAAAGTGCCCCGTAGCGGTGGCAGTTGCGGCGTCCTGTCCTCCATCATCGTATCGTAGACCTGAAGCAGTTCACTACCGAATAGCCAGCCGCTAAACGCGTCGCCGATAAAATGGTCCGCGGTGACAAACCACACGTGCCGGTCCGCTGTCACGCGGCAGAGCCGCATTCTCATAAGCGGCCATTGTGCGAGGTCGAATAAGTGGTCATGCTCCTCCTCCAACCGCGTGGCAATGGCCGCAGCCAACTGAGCTGGATCCTCACTTACCTCAGCGGGAAGCATTTCATAGCGAACGGGCAATGGGTGCGGAGGGGTGATTTCCTGCTGCACGGGTGGCCTTTCCTCAGGCAGGCAGACAGTGCGTAACATCGGATGCCGCTCGACCAGCTGTTGCAGCGCACGGTTAAAGATGTCGATATCAGGCGTGCCTTCCAGGGTGAAGCAAGCACTCCAGGTCGTGGATAGTGGCGGCGAGAAAGTACGGGTCATGAGAAAGCCGGTCTGGGCGGGGCTGAGCGGGAACGGTTTCGGCTCTTCCGGCGCGGACACTCTTGCCGGGTGCGCCACATTGGAGGTGATGACCTGCGCCTGGGCCGCGAGTGTGCGGTGGCGATAGAGATCGGCAGCACTGGATACGTAAAGCCCCGCTTCCTCCAGAGCAACAAGGACTTCCAGGATACTCAGCGAATCGCCTCCCAGAGCAAAAAAGTCATCCTCACGACCGACGCTGGGCACGCCCAGTACCGTCTGCCAGATACGCGCCAAGACCTGCTCCATTTCCGTGCGTGGGGCATTGATGGTTCGGGGGCGGGCCAGAGAGGCAACTGGTCCGCTTTCTGCGATGAGCGCCAGCCGGGCGCGATCGATTTTGCCGTTGGGCATCAGCGGCAACCGCTCCAGCGTTTGGAAGCGGTGTGGGAGCATGTACTCGGGCAGGTTGTCCGCCAGGAACGCCCGTAGCTCGTCGAGCTCCGGACCATTGTTGCGCACCTCGAGAAAGGCCACCAGGCGTGCAGCCTCGCCCTCCGCGACGCTTACCACGGCTGCTTGCCCCACCTGCCTGTGTTCAAGCAGGGCCCGCTCGATTTCCTCCAGCTCTATCCGGTAACCACGTATCTTTACCTGGTTATCGTTACGTCCGACGAACAGCAGCGCGCCGTCCGGCCGCTGTCGAACCAGATCGCCGGTATGGAAGAACCGTTGCCCATCCGGCCCGACGCTGAACTTGTCCAACGTCAGGGCCTCTTCCCCCAGGTAGCCGGGAGAGAGGCTCGAGCCGCCGATCAGTAGCTCACCCACCGTGTCCTCCTCACAGGGTCGTCCGGCGTTATCCACGACGCGCAGGACCCTGCCCGGCAAGGCGTAGCCAATGGGAATGCGTTCCGTCCCCTGCTCTGGACGTCCGGGCAGCGTGTAGTAGGTAGTATTGATTGTCGCTTCCGTCGGACCATAGAGGTTCGCTAGCTGCACACGCTCCCCAAAGAGATCATACCAACGACGCACCGCATCCGCCGCAAGGGTCTCGCCGCCAAGCTGTACGAGACGCAGGCTGTCCAACCGAGGTAGGCTGTTGGCATGCGCCAACTGTTCCAATGTCGAGAGGAGCCGCAGCCATAGGCTGGGTACAGAACTCCACACCGTGATCTCCTCTCGTTCCAGCAAGGTTACGAGGTGGCGCGGGTCTCGTAGGCTTGCTTTCTCGACGGAGCGGATGGCGCTGCCGGCCATCAACGGCGCCAGACATTGGCGCAGAGACGCGTCAAAACTTAACGAGGTAGCCTGCATGACCCGGTCACCAGCACGGTACGCAAACGTTTCCACTGCCCAATTCAGGTAGAGGTCGAGAGAACGGTAAGGAATCGGCACCCCCTTGGGCCGTCCGGTGGAGCCCGAGGTGAAGATGATGTAGGCGATATCTTCGTCCCTCACCGCTTGTACCGGTGGCATCTCCAGGCTGTCACCCTGGTTCAGATCGATTGCCAGGTGACTTTTGACAGCGGGCCAGAGTGGTAGCGATGTATCGGGTGCCGTCGCTGCTGGCCAGAGCAGGATTTTCGCATTCGCCGTAGCGAGCTGGAACCGCAGCCGTTGCTCAGGGTGTTCCGGATCGAGTGGCAACCATGTTGCCCCCAGACGCAGCACAGCCAGCAGAGCCACGATGGCCTCCACGGAAGGCTCCCCGACAAAGGCAACGGTATCCCCCCTTGTTGCCCCTTCATCTGCCAGCCTCTTCGTCCACTGCGCCACGTGACGGGCGAGCGTGCCGTAAGCGATCTGGCGCCGGCCATCGGTTAGTGCCAGGCGCTCCGGATAATGGTGCCATTGCGCTTCGATCCGCTCCAGAAAGAATTGACGCTCCAGGCGGCCAATCGCCGCTCGCTCCTCATGCGGAGGCGATGGTGCGCTGCCTTCTGCTAGCTCTTCGACCGCATCGAGAAAGTCCCGGGCGAATCTTGCGACGGTTTCTGGATGGAAGAGATGACTGGGATAGTTCCAGGTGAAGTGTAGGTGGTCGTCAAACTCCCAACAGACGAGAGCGAGGCGGGTTGCGGGTGTTGCGGTGCGGGCGACAACGCCGACTATCTCGATCGGGGCATCCTTAGGCAACGAGGCAGGAAAGCGGGCAAAGCTGAAGGTGGCCTCGCTCAGCGTCCGTGGCTCATCGCCTGCCTGGTCAGTGGGAAGCATGCGCACCAGATCGATCGAAGAAAGATGGGTGTGACGATGTACCTCCAGCCAGCTATCGCGCACACGGGAAGCCAACTCGAGCAGCGGCTCACCGCGTATAACGGTGAGAGCCAGAGGAAATACGTCCGCCAGACAGCCGACCAGACGCTGGATGTCGGGCAGCGGATAGTCGCGCCGCGCCTCCGCGATCCCTATGACCAGCTGCGTATCGCCGGTCCACTGCCCCAGGCAACGATAGTAGAGGGCCAGCAGCAGATGGAAGAGCGAGAGATCATGATCGGCGGCGAGCCGCTTGAGCTGTACCGATATTGCTGGATCGAGGGAAAAGGGCAACGCCCGCTGCTTTGTGCCAGCGTCGCGCTCGCCGCTCTTATAGGGAAGCGTGGCGAGCGGCCGAGCCGCCGTAGAGAGACGCGAGCGCCACCACCTCAGATTCGCGGCCCTTTGTGGTTGATCAGCTTCTTCTTGCAAGAGTCGGACATACGCCTTGAAGTCGGCTCGGGGCGGCGCCGGCGAAGCGCTGTCGTGACCCAGCCACGTGGTGTAGTGACCCCACAACTCCTGAGCCAACAGGCTCAAGCTCCACCCATCAGCGACGATATGATGCAGGTGCAACAGCAGGTGCCATTCTCCGGCCGTCTCGCTTCGAACGACGAGCACCCGCATGACTTCGCCCGCACCGATATCCAGTGGGCGATTCACCAGCTCATCTTCAAGCGTGCTCAAGTCCCTATCTGCCTCATATAGCTCCACCCGCGGGCTCTTCTCTCTTTCCGGCAGTCGGACTGTTTGGCGCGGTTGCCGCGAGCGTGCGTCGAGTTCAAACCTAGCTCGCAGCAGGGGATGTGAGGCGACCAACCGGTCGACGCCCTGTTGCAGCCCTTCGATATCCAACGGCCCCCGCACTGTTTGGCGTACAAAGGCATAGGCAACCTCATCTGGCCGTAACCGGTAGTTGGTATAGAAGGCAAGCTGCACCGGACTCAACGCAAACGAGCGTATCCCCTCCCCAACCAATGCAGGTATCGAAGGAGATGGGGTAGGAGGTGGGATCGGGCTGGGTTCTGGCCGTGTGGAGGAGCGTTGCGCCAAATAAGCGGCCAGCTTCTCGACTGTGTTGGCCTCGAAGAACAGGGTAGTTGGTAGATGGCCGAATCCTTCCTGCTCCAACGTCAGCACCAGGTCAATCGCAGCCATCGAATCCAGACCCAGAGCTGCAAAAGAGCTGTCCACTGCGATCTCCGCTACCGCTATCTCCAACTCGTCAGCCAGTAGCTCGAGCAAGCGCTGTTTGATCGGTTCGATTGTATCGGGCAGAGGCAGGGATGGCGCTGCCGCGCCGTGCCCGCTGTCTCGTCTTTCTCTGGATGAAGCCAGGGTAGCCAGCGCAGGCGCAACACGTAGGCTCTCCACAGGCTTGTTTGCCACCTCGGGATTGACCACTACCAGTTGCGGCCGGTTGGCGGCCAACGCCTCCAGGAACAGCCGGTACCCCTCACCCGAGCCGATGCCCTCGAGACCAAGGCGGTTGAGGTGCGCCAGTATCGTGGAATTGGCGCCCTGGCCGCTCTCTGACCAGATGGTCCAGTTGATAGTCGTCAGCCGCTTGCCGGCGGCCGTCGAGGCCAGGGCAAACGCGTCCAGGTAGGCATTGGCCGCGGCGTAATCACCCAGACCCCCGGCAAGACCGGGCAAAACCGAGATGATCGATGAGAAGGCAACGAAGAACTGTGGCCACAGGCCTTCGCGCTCGACTGCCTGCGACAGCAGGCGCACGCCCTGCACCTTGGGCGCCAGCACCGCTTCAAACTGTGCTGCCGTCTTGCCACTGAGGCGGCCGGGGCGAACAATGCCTGCAGCATGCACGATTCCTGTTAGCGCACCGTAGTCCTCGCGTATGTGGGCTACCAGCCTGTCCACCTGTTCCGGGTCCGTGACGTCACAACGTACGTACTCTGCCTGGGCGCCCACCCAACGAAGTTTGTCCAATAGAGCCGCGCGCTCCGGCGCCTCTTCCAGCGGCGTGCGGCCCACAAGTAGAAGGGTTGGTGCCACGTCGAGGGCTATTCCCCGGGCAATTGCCGCGCCCACGCCACTGGCGCCCCCGGTGATTAGGTGCACCCCCTCTTTGTGCAGCCCCCTGCTCGCCCGCCCGACCCCTATC
>JALZCF010000334.1 GCA_030863245.1 Chloroflexota bacterium | reverse complement strand
CGGTGTTTTGCTTACACCGGCCCCCTAGTGCGTCTACGCTCCGCTTTTTGTGATTCTCTGTTCAGTTGCTGCCGGTGCTTTTCGATGTGTGCGGCGAGGGTTGGGAAGGTGGGATCGATGCGGTTCGCGAAAGGGAGATGGTAACGCATAGGACTAGGGTCGCAGGATGACCTTCCCCACCACCTTATCACGGGATTTCATCAGATCGAAGCCTGTCTCAAACTCTTCAAGAGGCAAATCGTGGGTGATCAGGGGGGACAGGTCGACCGCTCCGGTAGCGAGCAGGGCCCGCATCCGATGCCAGGTGTCCCAGATCTTCCGTCCGTAGATCGCCTGGATCGTCACCCCTTTAAAGACCACGTGGTTTGCCCAGTCGATCTCGATTGGTTTGGCGGGTACACCCAAGAGGGCTACCTCGGCGCCGGGACGTAAGGCTGCTAGGCCGCTGGTGATCGCAGGCGCGGCACCGCTCATCTCAAGAAGCACGTCCGCGCCATCGCCCGTCAGCTCTTGCACGGCCGCGACAACGTCGTCATCCACGGGATTGAGCATGACATCAGCCCCCATTCGCTTCGCGAGCGCAAGCTTCGGCTCACTCACATCCGTCACGATGATCTGCGTTGCCCCTGCCACCCTTGCAACAGGAATCGTCATCAGACCAATAGGTCCAACGCCGGTGATCAGGACCGACTTGCCTGCGAGGTCGAACGCGTAGGCAGTGTGAACGGCGTTACCGAAAGGATCCTGAAGACTGGCGATCTCTGGCGGCAGCTCCTCCGGATTTTTCCAGACATTCTCGCCCGGCACCACCACATATTCCGCGAAGGCGCCATTCCGATCGATGCCGATCACCTGGACATTCACACAGAGATGGGGTTGGCCATTTTGGCAGGCTGCACAGGTCCAGTCGACGATGTGTCCCTCCGCCGAGACGAAATCCCCCGCCTTCCACTGCGTCACCTCGCGACCTACCTCGACGATCTCGCCCGAAAACTCATGCCCCAGGATGACAGGGGGCTTGATGCGGGATTGGCTCCACGCATCCCAGTTATAAATGTGGACATCGGTGCCACAGATTGAACTCGCTTTGACCCGGATCAACACGTCGTATGGGCCAGGTTGCGGTACGGGCCAATCGACGAGTGATAGCCCCTCGCTCTCCTCCATCTTGGCAAGGGCCTTCATTGTATCTGCCACATTCCTACCCTTCGAGGTTCTACTTTCGCTTGCCGTCTGTTACTCAGTCTTGTCAGATTACTCGGAGTATATCATGCGCCCGAGCAGCCACAAAGCTCCCGGCAATCCTTTGCTTTCACCCCTCAGATGTTTGTGTTACAATCACACAGCAACTCTGACTTGGAGCGCGCGTTTGTCAATCGACTATCTAATTATCGGTCACGTCACTCAGGATCTGACGCCAACGGGGGCTGTGCTGGGTGGCACGGCATACTACTCCACTGTGACGGCGCAGCGGTTGGGGTACCAGGTGGCGTTGGTAACACGTGCACCACATAGCCTGGACCTTCAGGACGCCCTGCCTGACGTCCAGCTTCACGTGCTCCCCTGCAAGCACGCGACCACCTTTGAGAATCGCTACCGTGGCAATGCTCGCGAGCAGTTTGTCCGTCACGTGGCTGCGCCGATCACGTGGAATGATGTTCCTGATGCGTGGCGCAATGCTCCGATTGTGCATCTCGCACCAGTCGCCCGCGATGTGGATCTTTCTCTTGTTACGTGCTTTCCCGGGTCACTCGTTTGTTTGACGCCACAGGGCTGGTTGCGCGAGTGGGACCGAGGTGGCCGGGTGCGCTACGCACCACTTGCTAGCCCCCGTCGCGTGCTGCGACCGGTAGATGTCATGGTGTTCAGCGCCGAAGATGTGGATCAAGAGCCGAAAGCGATGCGTCGCCTGATCGACTCTGTTCCCATCGCCGTGGTGACACAGGCGGCTGAGGGGGCAGTCGTCTATACTCAAGGTAGCTCGCGCGCTCTACCGGCTCGTCCGATCTCCGTCGTCGACCCGACGGGTGCGGGTGACGTATTCGCCGCTGCCTATTTTGTGCGGCTGCACGAAACGGGTGATCCGTACGAAGCTGCCGTGTTCGCCAATGTGGTTGCTTCCTTTTCTCTTGAAAGTGCTGGGAGTGCCAGTATACCCACGCGCGCCCAAGTAGACGCCTGGCTTGGCGCGCAGAACGTATCGAGGAGTTGAGGCAAGGATTGAAGAAATGGCTTACATTGTCGCACTGGCAAATCAAAAGGGTGGTGTCGGCAAGACGACGACCGCGGTCAACCTGGGGGCAGCCCTTGCTGCATCAGGAAGGCGGGTTCTGCTGATCGATCTTGATCCTCAGGCGAATGCTACGAGTCACTTAGGGTATCGCCGGGATGAGATAGAGCGCTCCGTCTACAACGTGCTGGTCGGCCGTAGTTCGGTCCGTGATGCTACCGTACACACCACCCGGCTCCAACTGGATCTGCTTCCCGCCATCACGGAATTGGCGGGAGCCGAGGTCGAAATGGTTGGCATGCTCGCCCGCGAGCAGTTGCTGCGGAAAGCACTGAGGCAGGTGACGGATCGCTACGACTATATCCTGCTCGACCCGCCGCCCAGTTTGGGCCTGCTCACCGTCAATGCTTTGACCGCAGCCCATGGAGTGATTGTGCCCGTGCAAGCGGAATATCTGGCACTCGAGGGGCTATCACAACTGATCAACACACTCGACCTGGTGCAGGAGCAACTCAACCCGGAGTTGGAAATGGTGGGCCTCCTAGTGACGATGTACGACGCACGCACGAACCTAGCGGCCGACGTGGAGTCCGAGTTGCGCAAGCACTTTCCGGAGAAGGTCTTCGATACGCACATCCCACGTAACGTGCGCTTGAGTGAGGCGCCAAGCCATGGTAGCACGATTTTCGAGCTAGACCCTCGCTCGATGGGTGCCGAGGCGTACGCCGCCCTTGCAAGGGAGTTTTTGACACGACGAGGAGATAGGGTTGTATGAATAGCCGTAAACGACGGGGACTCGGGCAAGGATTGGGCGCCTTGATTCCCGCAGGAGAAGCCACCGCGCCTCCTTCGACATCCATGGCGGCGGAAGGAGGCATGGTCGGGTTACGCGAGGTATCCGTCAACAGCATCCTGCCCAATCCCTACCAACCTCGTACGCGGATGGAGGAAGAGCTCCTGGATGAGCTAGCGGCTTCAATTCGAGAGCATGGTATCATCCAGCCTCTCATCGTGACACAGATCGAGGATGGGGCGGTCGGCGAGCGTTTCCATCTGATCGCGGGCGAGCGCCGCTGGCGCGCGGCGAAGCGAGCCGGCCTGTTGGAGGTGCCCGTCGTTGTCAAGGAGACGACCGAGCGGCAGCTGCTGGAACTTGCCCTGATAGAGAACATCCAGCGAGCCGATCTGAACCCTCTCGAAGAAGCAACTGCCTATCAGCAGATGGCGGAGTTCAGCAACATGACACAGAACGAGATTGCTGACCGGGTCGGCAAGAGTCGCAGTGCGGTGGCCAACACCATGCGCCTGCTCAAACTTCCAGACGCCATTCAGGATCTGATCCGTGCTGGCGAACTCAGCGAGGGACATGGACGCCAACTGTTGAAGTTATCTACGGCCGCGGAGATGATGGAGGCTGCCCAGCTCTTCATCAACCAAGGTTTCTCGGTGCGGCAGGCGGAAGAGTGGGTCAAGCACCCCCCTACCCCCTCCAAGACGCGTAAGGCAAGAGGACTCAGTGTTCAGGATCGCGAGCTCCAGCGGCAGTTCACCAGCGCCTTCGGCACCCGAGTGGAGCTGCGTCGGCGGAAGAAGGGCGGACAGCTCGTCATCTACTTCGAGAATGACGAGGACCTGCAGAGTATCTATGACTCGCTGGCGGAGGGTAAGTAGGAGTGTTTTCTGGTACTGGAGTGAATGTTGAGTTCGAATAGGACAGTGGATAGGATTCCGCGCTGCGATTACGAGGGGTCGAGGTATCAGGAGGATTTTTGGACGGCTGAGCGCTCCTATGAGGATCTGGCCGAGCGGATCGCGTTGCGGCGGCTGCTGCCGCCGTGGGGGCGGCGCATTGTTGAGATTGGAGCAGGTGCCGGGCGACTGGGCGACCTGTACGAGGGCTACGAGACGATCTATCTGGTTGACTACGCTAAATCGCAGTTAGAGCAGGCGCATGCTCGTTGGGGGCATGATCCACGCTTCGTATTCGTACAAGGGGATATCTACGCCCTCCCCTTCCCTACCGGCTACTTCGATACCGTTGTCACCGTGCGCGTCCTGCATCATGTGAAAGCGCTGGCCCTCGCGCTCGGCGAGGTTGCCCGCGTTACGGCGCCACGCGGTTTCTACGTGACAGAGTTCGCTAACAAGCGCAATCTCAAGGCGGTGCTGCGGTATCTGCTGGGTAAGGGAAAAGCAGGGGAAAATCCGTTCTCGTTAGAGCCCTTTGAATTCGTACCGCTGAACGTCGATTATCACCCACATCATGTACGACAGGAACTCGAGGATGCGGGCTTCGTCGTCATGAGCGAGCTGGGCGCGAGCTTCTTCCGCCTTCCTTGGTTGAAGCAGCGCGCTCCCGCCTCCCTGCTGGCGCGCCTAGATGGTTGGCTGCAACGTATTGCCGCCCCATTGCGACTTAGCCCCAGTATTTTCTTGCAGAACTACCTGCCAAAGAACCAGGAAGATCAAGAGGCGCAGTGGCGTTGTCCTATCTGTCGGAGTATTAATGTTATGTCAACTGGCGAGGGAGTAACGTGTAATCAGTGTGGTCGGGCTTTTCCCCTCCAGGACGGCATCTACTTATTCCGTTCCGACTCGGTTTAAGATCATAGACAAGGAGTCTCACAGATGCGTGTTTCCTCCATGCAAGACAAGTTGGCTCGCGGACTCAGCCTCGTGGGCCGCGCGGTCGCCAGCCGCTCGACGCTCCCGGTCCTCAGCAACGTCTACATCGGCACTGAGAAAGGCATGTTGAAGCTGGCTGCCACGAACTTGGAAATCGGTATCACGACCTGGGTAGAGGCCAAAGTCGAGGAGCCAGGTTCCACCACGGTCCCTGCGAAGCTGTTCTCCGACCTCGTGAACCAGAGCCCACCGGAGCGAATTCAACTCGACCTGACGGAACGCAACCAAGAGCTACACTATCGATGCGCCTCTGTCGACGCGACCATCAAGGGCATCGATGCCAGCGAATTCCCGATCATCCCTACGGCCGAGGAAGGCGCCACGATTCGCGTGCCCGCCCCCCTACTCAAGGAGATGATCGAGCAGGTCTCCTTTGCCGCTGCCGTCGACGAGAGCCGGCCAATTCTCACAGGTGTGTTGATGGATATTCAGGAGAACCGGCTTACCATGGCGGCCGCCGATGGCTTCCGGCTCTCGGTCCGCTCGGCCCACCTTGAACAGGATGTCCCCCAGCCCACGCATGTTATCGTCCCGGCGCGCGCATTAAGTGAGTTGGCGCGAGTCATCGGGGATTCCGAGGAAGAGGTCAAGATTATCGTTACGACAAACCGCAACCAGCTCCTCTTCCATCTCGATCACGTGGACCTCGTCACCCAGCTCATCGAAGGGAACTTCCCGGATGTACAGCGTCTGATCCCTACGAGCTCCAATACTCGGACGGTAGTCGATACCGCGCAGCTTCTCAAGGCAGTGCGCCGCGCCTACATCTTCGCGCGCGATGCGGCCAATATTATCCGGGTTCAAATCAGCGACACAGAGCCCGGCACCCCGGGTCAGTTGACCCTGACTGCCGAGGCGACCGAGGTGGGCGAGAATATTGAGGAACTTGTGGCGGCTATCGAGGGCGAGGGCATGGAAATCGCCTTCAACGCCAAGTACTTGATGGATGTCCTGACTGTTTTGAACACGGCCCAGGTCGCCATCGAGACCAACTCGTCCAGCACGCCCGGTGTGATTCGCCCGGTGGGAAGTGACGGATTCACGCACGTAATCATGCCCATGCATATCGGCTCCGGCCGCTGAAGCTTCGTGAAGGATTTCACGTAGGGGTACAAATCACTTTGTGCCCCTACTTTTGTTTCACGTGAAACAAAAGAGGAAGAAGGAGAAGAATGTTTCACGTGAAACAAAGGGAGGAAGTGGACGCGTGAACCAGCACAGCGGCGAGCGAGCTATCCTGCTAGCCAACGGCGAGCTCTACGATCCAGACTATGCCCGTTCCCTGCTGCGTCCGGATGACCTTGTCATTGTAGCGAACGGGGGAACGCGTCTTGCATGGACCCTACAGATCGTACCGGATCTACTGGTCGGCGACGGGGATTCGCTGCCAGACCATCTACGTGCCTGGCTCGACAAGCATGAGGTACCACGGCATGAACATCCACGGGAGAAAGAGGCAACCGATCTGGAGCTCGCCTTACAGCATGCGATCGGGCTGGGCGCAACCACCGTCCTCTTGCTCGGCGCGACCGGAAGCCGTGTCGATCACACACTCGCCAACATCTCGTTATTGGCCCTGGCACGGGAAGCCGGGATCGCGGCTGAGGTCGTGGTGGAAAGGCAGCATTTGTTTCTAGTGTACGACCGGATCGAGCTTAGGGGCGAAGCGGGACAAACGGTCTCGTTGCTCCCCTGGGGCGGCAGCGTGGAGGGTGTTCGAACAGAGGGACTTCTGTGGGAGCTCAATGACGCAACCCTGCCTTTCGGTCCCTCGCGCGGGATCAGCAACATCATGCTCGACGAACAGGCTACGGTTACGATCGAGCGCGGGATGCTGCTTGTTGTCCAGCAGAGGGGCGAGTTGCGTTAATCCGATAGAAAGGTGATGGCGTCGGGGCGAAGGGAGAGGCGGATGGGCTCGCCGAGGGGGGGGAGGTCACGATCGGGGGTGGCGATTTCCCACTCTAATTCTATCCCGTGTTCGTGCTCGGTGACCAGCCGATAGTGTCCTCCGCGGAAGGAGCGCTCGCAGACGCGGCCCATGATGTGGTTGGGGAGGTCCTCGCGTGGCAGGCGTGCCGCTTCGGGACGGATGAGCAGGGTTGAAGTTGGCGTCGAGTCGGAAAGAAACCTCAATGAGCCGATCGGCGTCTCTGCCTCCCACAAAGCAGAGTCGAGATGGTGGACCTCGGTAACGGGTAGGTGATTCCGCAAGCCGAAGAACTCTGCTGCAAAGCGATTGATGGGATGCCGGTACAGCTCTTCCGGCGCTCCCTCCTGGACTTTTTCCCCGCGGTTGATGAGCACGAGTCGATCGCTGATGGCGAAGGCCTCCTGCTGGTCGTGCGTCACGTAGATCGCGGTCATCCCGATACCCTTGAGGATGGCTCGCAGCTCATCCATCAGCCGCTCGCGTAGGGTTCGATCCAGCGAGCCCAACGGCTCGTCCAACATGAGCAGGGGAGGACTGGGCGCCAGGCTACGTGCCAGGGCGACGCGCTGCTGCTCCCCGCCGCTCAGTTCAAAGATCGAACGTTCACCGTAGCCCTGCAATCCTACCAACTCCAACATCTCCGCCGTCCGCCCGGCCTGCTGGCGCGCAGACGCGCCCTGCATCTTCAGGCCGAACGCTACATTCTCCATTACGGTGCGATGGGGAAAGAGGGCGAATTGTTGGAACATCATCCCGAAGCCACGCTTGTGGGGGGGAAGGGTAGTAATATCGGTCGTACGTAACAGGATCTGCCCCGCGTCGGGGATCTCCAAACCGGCAAAGCAGCGCAGCAAGGTGCTCTTGCCGCTCCCGCTCGGACCGAGGAGACAGACGATCTCGCCCTCATGGACCTGGAGCGAGATATCCCGTAGGGCATAGAGCCCATCGTACCGCTTTGTCACGTGCCGAGCTTCGACGAGCGGCGATGTTTCACGTGAAACCATCAGAATTCTCCAATGTCTTCTACGCGGAACCGCTCGATGATGATGAAGCCAAGAGCGGTAGTTGACATAAGAATGACGCTCATTGCGAGAGCCTGTCCGTAGTTGCCGACACCCGGCTGACCGAGAAAGCGAAAGATCACGATGGGCATGGTCGGCCATTCGGGGCGCGTGACGAGAGAGGTCGCTCCAAATTCGCCCATGCTCACCGCGAAGGCAAAGACGGCGCCGACCAGAATCGCTCTACCAATTATAGGCATATCCACCTCGCGCAGTCGCTGCAGGGGGGTCGCACCCAGCACGGCTGCTGCCTCGCGCAGCGCAGGATTGATACTTTGCAGCACGGGCAGCACCGTGCGGACGACGAAGGGAAAAGCGATCAGGGTGTGGGCGAGCGGGATCAGTAGGACGGATGTTCTTAGGTTGAGAGGTGGCTCATCCAGCGCGATGATGTAGCCAAAGCCCAATGTGACGGCACTGGTGCCAAGGGGGAGCAGGAAGACCGGATCGAGGATCGCCCTCCACCCTGCACGTCTTGCTCTGCCTGGCGGGGCAAGGAAGTAGGCACTGAGGGTGCCGAGGAGCAGGCTGAGGAGCATGGTGGCGATCGCAAAGAGGAGCGAGTTGCGGATGGCGAGCTGCGGTGCGACGGAGAAGACAGTTCGCCGCTCCGCCTCACCCAGCATGAGGTAATGTTGCAGCGTGAGCTCGCCTCCGACGGTCAGGCTCCGCTCTACCAGAGCGAGGAGCGGCGCCAGGATAAAG
>JALZCF010000322.1 GCA_030863245.1 Chloroflexota bacterium | reverse complement strand
TTTTATCGGCGACGCGTTTAGCGGCTGGCTATTCGGTAGTGAACTGCTTCAGGTCTACGATGCAATGATGGAGGAGAGGGCACCGCAATTGCCAGCGTTACGGAGCACTTTCCGTGAGTACGTGTCCCTGGCACTGACACGTGAGGACGACGTCGACGCAGAAACAGGCGCCTTCTGGCAAGAGATGTTTGGTACTCCGTATGACCCGCCCACCGGTTGGTACAGAGCACGTGAAAGCAGCACGGATGGGAAAGCTTGGTTCCACGATGGCATCGAGCTGGACGCGGAGCAATTCGCAGCTCTCAAAAAGCACGCTGCCGGTCAGGGCCAGAGTGCACACGGGATTCTGCTGACGCTCTTTTACCGGCGCCTCAGGGTGTTGACGGGACAGAGCGATCTGGTGGTGGGCACGGCGGTGGCCGGGCGCGACTATCCGCTTCCCGATCTGATGAAAATCTTCGGTAGTTTTGCCACAATTCTCCCCGTCCGTATCTCACTCGATGATCATGACAGCCTTCTACGGCAGAGCAGCATCGTCGGCGACCTATTCGACAAGGCACGGGCGCACAAGCGTGCCCCGCGCCAGATCGCGCGCCTGGCGGACGCTGGCGTACCCTTGACGGCTTTGAACGGCCTGCAATTCCTGTTTAGTTTCATGGATTTCGAGAAGATCCATGAGCCTCAGAGCGATTATCTCGACGTCAGATGGGATCTTTCGCAAACTGAGATGCAGCCGCCGCGGCTAGGCACTGACCTGGTGTTATCGGGGCGGGCGTTGGCGGGCAACCTGCGCCTAAGCTTTACCGCCGGGGCGCACGCGATGGATAAGGAACAACTGGCAGCACTCACTGCCGCGTTCCAGGCAGAGTTGCAGGCGCTCCTCCGCCCGGAGCGGCGTGACGGTCCCGACAACGTGCTGTCCGACACCCGGCTTGATGCCGCCCTCGTGGCCTACTTGCCCTCCAAGGCGGAGGTCACCGCTCTGATAGGGGAGTTAGGTATCCCAGCAACACCGGAAAGCGTGCGCTCCCTTCTGTTCCCCGAGGGGCAACCGCGGCTACTGGAAAGCGTCAGAATATCGCTTGGCCAGAGTGGTACCGTCTGCATCCCACGCTTCGCAGATGAACTGGACCGGTTGCCCGCATCCACCTTGGCCGCCGATATTGTGGGGGCTGGGAAGATAGCCGGAGCAGCCGGTGCACGTTGCATCTCACTCGCGGGGATGCTGCCGTCAAAGACGAGATATGGCTACGCGATCCTGGAGGCGATGGAAAAACAGCCATCTCTCACGGTAACCACGGGCCATAGTCTCACCGCCGTCTCCGTGGTCAAGACCACTCAACATGCCATTCAGGCGACCGGCAATCGGCAACAGACGCTGTCCATGGCGTTCCTGGGCCTGGGATCGGTTGGCGGGAGCGCACTGGCCCTCTATCTGTCGGTCTACGACCATCCCGCCCGGATCCTGCTCTGCGATATCGTCGCAAGCGAGGCACGCCTGCGCTCCCTGGTAGAGGAGATCCGCGCCGAACTAGGCTACGGCGGCGAAGTAGAGATCATCCTCTCCGATGGACTGACACCGCCAGAGGTTTATGCGGCCGACATTATTGTCGGGGCGTCCAGTCAACCAAACATCCTAGATGTGAAGACGCTCCGTCCTGGTACTGTTGTAGTGGATGATTCATTTCCCAACTGTTTTGATCGCTCGGCAGCGATAGCGCGCATGGAACGTGAAGCCGATGTGCTGCTGGTCGGCGCCGGGCTCCTCGATTGCGGTCCGGTCGAGCGGACGCTCCATCTGCCACCCGGGATCCCGCCCGAAGCCTACCGTGTCTTGAACTACTTCCCCTCCGTCGGCAGTCCGGGCTGTCTGGTAGAGTCGCTTCTCCAAGTGCGCAACCCTGGTCTCCCACCGACCCACGGATTAGTGACGTTAGACAGTGCCCGCCAATACTGGCAGGCCGCTGAGGCGCTCAAGCTACGTGCGGCACCACTGCACCTGGGTACTTATCTGGCCGAAGCGGACCTTGTTGAGCGCTTGAAACGGATACGGCGGGAGACCGGACCTCGTTCCCAGCGGCCACGTACGTTCTAAAACCAGTTGCGGCCCCACATGATGATGAAGACACCGACGAGGGCGACGGCGGCCCCCAGCAGGTCGAAGCGGTCGGGTTGCCACTCGTCGACCTGCCAGGCCCACACAATCGAGAGCACGACGAAGATGCCGCCGTAGGCCGCGTACACCCGGCCAAAAGCAGGCTCCTCCTGCAGGGTGGGAATAATCCCATAGCCCACCAGCACGATGGCACCAAGGATGCCAAGCAGGAAGCTCTTCCCCTCGCGCAACCACTGCCACACTAACCAGCCCCCGCCCAACTCAGCGAGGCCAGCGAGCAGGAAGAGGAGAAGTGAACGGATCACAGTCATAGCCTCTCCTTTGTCATGCAACGTCCGCCAAGTGCTGCTCCGCATCGGCCCGATAGAGAACCCCTATCAGCCGTCCCTCGGCCGTTGTGACCAAGATGCTCTCCACCTTCTTCTCTTG
Source organism: Chloroflexota bacterium (assembly GCA_030863245.1). GTDB lineage: Bacteria > Chloroflexota > Anaerolineae > Ardenticatenales > Ardenticatenaceae > JALZCF01. The sequence goes on along the minus strand of JALZCF010000322.1, from coordinate 41 downwards.
CATGCGCTCGGTGATCGACTCCAGGGACGTGTTGGGCCGGA
>JALZCF010000299.1 GCA_030863245.1 Chloroflexota bacterium | reverse complement strand
TCCTCGATCGGCGGGATGGCCGCGTGTTCGAGGCGGTTGTCGATGTGACAAACGAAAGGTTGATGTCGTGGGAGGAGATCGAGGACGTCCAACCACAGATTCTTTCCAGTGAGTTCCAAACGGCAGCGAGGCTCGTTCGATCCGATCCCACGTGGCGGCAGGCAATAAGGAAGCGGGGGATCAGGGACCTAGGGGACGTTCGACTCGGAGGTATGACACCCGGCTACTTCGGGCGTCCGGAGGAGGAAGGGGCACGCCTCGTCGCGATCGTTGCCTACCAGCGGGATACCATCACTCGCTATGCACGCCCGATCGAGGGGGTGGTGGTGTACGTTGACCTGAACGAGCAAGAGGTCGTCGACGTGGTTGATACGGGCGTGGTTCCTATCCCACCGCCCGCGACGGACTCTTCTAGCGAGGCCGAGAGGTTCAGTGAGGAAGAGTTGCTAGCTTCCGAGGAGAACGATGCGGAGGAGCTCAGCTTTAGGGTGGAGAACGGCGAGGTCCGCTGGCAGAAGTGGCGCTTCCGTTTTGGGATGCACCCGCGCACGGGGTTGGAGCTCTACACGGTGGGATGGGAGGAAGGAGACAATATCCGCTCGATCCTCTACCGGGGCTCGTTGTCGGAGATGCTCGTTCCGTATGCCGAGCCTTCCCCTGCCTGGTTCTTCCGCAGTCCGCTCGATGTTGGCGAGTACGAAATTGGGCGCGAGGCAGTCCGGCTGCAGCCGGGTATAGAATGCCCAGAGCACGCCCGCTTCTTTGATGCCGTCTATGCCGATGAGTTCGGAACCCCGCAGGACTATCCGAACGCCGTCTGCCTCTTTGAACACGGGGGTGAGCTGACGCGGGGTATCGATGGGCTCAGGCAGACGCGGGAATTGGTCCTTCGCTATGTTGCCTCGGTGGGCAACTACGACTACGGCTTCGACTGGATCTTCCATGAAGATGGTACGCTAGGAATGGAAGTCGCCGCGATGGGAATTGTCCTCCCGAAAGGGGTCGAGAGCGATCACATGTCAGACGAGAGCGCTGCGAGCGACACGCGTTTCGGTGAGCTGGTCGCCGAGAACGTGGTGGCGCCCCACCATCAGCACTTCTTCAGCTGGCGCCTCGACCTCGACGTCGATGGTCTAGAGAACAACGCGGTCGAGGTGAACGTCGAACGGCTCCCCCCGGATGAGGAGAGCAATCCCTGGCTAAACGCCTTCGGTCCCGAGCAAACGACCTTCCGTACGGAGCAGGAAGCGCAGCGGCACGCGAACCGTGCCTCGTCACGGGAGTGGAAGGTCGTCAACCCCTCCGTCGAGAATGAGCTTGGGCACCCGGTAGGTTACACCCTTGAGCCGGGCGAGGTCGCAGCGCCCTACGCGCACCCGGAGTCCTGGATCCGGCGTCGTGCTGCCTTTGCCGACTACCACCTCTGGGTCACCCCCTATAGGGCAGACGAGCTATATGCCGCAGGGGAGTACCCGACTCAAAGTCAAGGTGATACAGGATTGAGCCAATGGACTGAGGCCGACCGCTCCATCTACAACACCGATATTGTGCTCTGGTATACCATGGGAATGACCCACATTACCCGCACCGAAGATTGGCCCGTCATGCCAACCGATCACCTCAGCTTCAAACTCCTCCCCACCCACTTCTTCGACCGCAAGCCCACCCTCGACTAGCCCCCTCCCCCCACTCTCCCCTTTCCCCTCTCCAGTCTCCAGTCCCCAGTCCACGAACAACTCCTCTGTTGACGTATTAAAGCAGGATATGGCACGCACCATGCTATTTGTACTCCACAAAACCATCACATAGAAGGCGTCCCACAGGATGGGAGGGCGGAGCGACGAGGCGTGCCGTGGAGGTGGAGAATGTTGCGTGACAACGCGTTCCTCATTGTACTCTTGTTAGTACCGGCTTTGTTGCTAGGGAGCACCTCTAGGCTCTTTTTCTCGCGCGGTACGACTGCTGTTGCGATTCCCTATAGCACCTTTCTGGAGCAGGTCGCGGAGGGGAATGTCGAAGCGGTCAAGATAGTAGGCAATAAGGTCACCGGGCTCTTCGCGGCACCACAGGCCTGGCGGATGACAGGGGAAGGTCTCTTCGCACCCGCTCCTCCTTCTGCCCGGGATGCTCAAGAGTTCGTTAGCTTTACTACCGTCATTCCGAAGATGGGGGACCGCAATCTCCTATCTCTGCTGCGCGCTAACGAGGTTGTGATCGAGGCTGAGACCCCTAGCACTCCCTTCCTCCTACCCCTCCTGCTCAATGCACTGCCGTTCCTCTTGTTGGGTGGGCTTCTGCTCTGGTTCAGGGGGTCGATGACGGGAACGGAGGATGGCATCTTCAAGTTTAGGGAGGCGAAAGCGGAGCGTTACGACGAGCAGGTACGGGTCGTCACCTTCAGCGATGTAGCAGGCGAGGATCGTGCGAAGAAGGAACTCGCGGAGGTGGTCGATTTTCTCCGCTATCCCGAGAAATACGCCATGCTCGGTGCGAGGAGCCCCCGCGGGGTGCTCCTCGTCGGTCCGCCTGGAATGGGGAAGACGTTGCTGGCGCGTGCGGTGGCGGGCGAGGCGGGAGTGCCGTTCTTCTCCGTTTCTGGCTCGGAGTTCGTCGAGATCTTCGTGGGCGTCGGTGCAAGCCGCGTGCGCAATCTGTTCGAGCGCGCCAAGCAGGCGGCGCCTGCCATCATCTTTATCGATGAGATTGACGCCGTGGGGGGCGGCGCGGTGCGGCACTGGGGGATGATAACGATGAGCGTGAGCAGACCTTGAACCAGATTCTCGTGGAGATGGATGGGTTTGAGGATAGGTCGACCGTGATTGTCATCGCCGCCACCAACCGGCCCGATGTGCTGGATCCGGCGTTGCTACGCCCTGGTCGCTTCGATCGCCAGGTAACCATCGGGCTACCCGACCACAAGGGGCGTGCGGCTATCCTCCGCACCCACTTCAAGGGTAAGCCACTTTCCTCGGATGTCGATCTCGGCACGCTTGCCGCCGCGACCCCCGGCTTCTCCGGAGCGGATCTGGCGAACCTCGCCAACGAGGCAGCCCTTCACGCGGCTCGGGCGGGTCACTGGCGGATCACAGGAGAGGACTTCGATTCGGCCCTCGACAAGATCATATTGGGGCTAGAGCATTCCCGCCTGATGAACCTCCATGAGCGCCGGGTGGTCGCCTATCACGAGGCGGGTCATGCCCTCGTCGCTCGCCTGACGCCGGAGGCCGATCCCGTTCACAAGGTGACCGTCCTCCCGCGTGGGCGTGCCCTCGGTGTGACCCAACAGTTGCCCGTCGATGATCGCCTGAATTACCCCCGCCGTTACCTAATGGGGCGCCTGGCCGTTATGATGGGCGGGCGCGCTGCCGAAGAGATTGCCATCGGCGAGATTACCACGGGCGCACAGAATGACCTGCAAGAGGCAGCAAGGCTCGCGCGGCGCATGGTAACGCAATGGGGCATGAGCGAGGAGCTAGGTGTCCTGGCTCTCCCCGTTGATGAGGTGTCCCCCTTCCTGGGCTGCGATATCATCCAGCACGGTGAGATCGGTGAGGAGCTTATAGCCGAGATCGACATGGCAACGAGCCGCCTGCTCGAAGACGCCCACCAGAAAGCTCTCGACCTCCTCCGACAGCACCGTGACCTGCTCGATCGGTTAGCGGCCCGCCTGCTCGAGCAAGAAACCCTAACCGCTGAGGCCCTTGCCGACATCTGGGGCCACATCGAACTTCCCCCCTTCCCGCTCCCTCTTCCTCTAGCGGCTGAGACACCTTCCGCTTCTCTCTGTGGGAAAGGGGAGAATGGAAAGGGGAAAGGAGAAAAGGGAGAGGCGAGAACGGAAAAGGGATCAAAGCCACGTTGTTGGCCATTCCTGTTTCCTGTCTCCACCCCGCACTCCGCACTCCGCACTCCGCACTCTCTAGTCTCCAGTCTCCATTCTGCACTCCGCACTCCACATTTCCGAGAGGAGAATCCTATGGAAACGACAGAGCGCAGTCAGCTAGAACAGGAACGATATGAACTCCTGCACCAGATCGAGGAGTGGCTCGAGACGCCGATGCTCGTGTTGGGTTTCGTCTGGTTAGTGCTGTTACTGATAGAGCTAACACGTGGCTTGAGCCCTATTCTGGAGACGGCCAGCTACCTGATCTGGTTCCTCTTTATTATCGACTTCGCGCTCCGCTTTACCCTCGCCCCTAATAAGCAGGCTTACCTCAAAGGCAACTGGCTCACCGTCATCTCGCTCATGTTGCCCGCGCTGCGCACCCTCCGGGCGGTTCGGGCGCTACGGCTCCTACGTGCCGCGCGGGCCACGCGAGGATTACGGTTGGTGAAAGTCATCGGCTCCCTCAATCGAGGGATGCGCACGCTCGGGGCGGTGATGGGGCGGCGCGGCTTCCGGTACGTGGCAACACTTACTATAGTGGTCACGGTTGTCGGGGCAGCAGGGATGTACGCGTTTGAAAGCGGGACGGGAGGCCTTCCCAATTACGGGACCGCACTCTGGTGGACGGCGATGCTGATGACCACCCTAGGCTCGGAGTACTGGCCGCAGAGCCCGGAGGGGCGCACGCTCACCTTCCTCCTTGCACTCTATGCCTTTGCCGTGTTTGGCTACGTCACAGCCGCGATCGCCACATATTTCGTTGGCCGGGATGCCGAGAGTGATGAGGGTGAGCTCGCCAGTGCGGAGAGCATCAAGGCTCTCCAGGTCGAACTGGCTGCTCTTCGAGCCCAGCTCGTGAGGGTTGAGAACATCGAGGCGCTTCACGAAGAGCTGACGGCTATCCGAGCACAACTCAATGCTCTCACCGAGCGGATGCTTGAAACCGAAGATGAGAGAGAGCGACGGTGAAGCACCTCGCTTTTCTGTTGTCGCACCACCTCGCATCGGCTCCCGGGGTATGTGATGCCGAATGCATCTGCCACCTGGAATGGCACATCCTCGCGCCAGCGTGCGGAGCGACTGTATACACAAAAACGCTTCGCTCTTGAAGGAGCGAAGCGTCTGTGATCGGATTGCGCAAGCTCAGGTTAGGAGCGCCGTCTTCGATCACCCCGATCGCCCCGATCACGTCGGGAATCGTTGCCACCCCTACGCCCACGCGGCCCACCCGAGCGACGGTCTTCACGAGGGCGTGCCTCGTTTACCTTGATCGTACGCTCGTCGACGACCTTGCCATCGAGTTGGCGGATGGCTTCTTGGGCTTCCCGATCGCTGCTCATCTCGACAAATGCAAAGCCCCGCGGCCGACCCGTATCACGATCGGTGACCACCGACACCGACTCCACCTCGCCGATGGCGCCAAAGAGGTCACGTAGATCCTCCTCCGTCGTCTGGTAATTCAAGTTGCCAACATATAGTTTTGTGCCCATGATGTTCTCCTTTTGAGGCTTGGGTATATCACAGCGAGGGAACCAGAGGGGACTGATCGTGAGCGAGAGTGGGATCCCGGCCTTCCCTGGCTCGATGAGTGCGTCAGATGGGGCGGGAGCCATTCCACTTCAAGCGTGGTCTAGGCTCTGGACAATTCGCTATTGGCAACTAATAGTATAGACTCGCCCCCATCTGGCGACAAGTCTGACCGTTCGACACTTGAGAGAAGCAGAGTGCAAGGCGTGGCAACGGCGGCGTGAAGCGGGCTGTGACTTGTGCATTTTTTACATATACGCGCCTTTAGAGCGCGTTCGCTCTGTCTTGCTTGCCCCATCGCTCTAAGGTCACAGGGAAGATAAGGTGACAACGTCGCCCGGCGCTACTCAGGTAGCCCCGGCACTTCATGCCGGGGCGCATCCCGCTGACCAATCACGGGGTGCGCGTCACCTTTTTATAGAGCCAAGCGCCAGGCGTAGCGGAAGTTCCTGCCAGCACCCGGTAGCGGTTCCTGCCCCTTTTATGGTGCACTGGGGGGTGGCCCAGCGGGGAGTCTGGACGATATCCGAAATGTCTGATTTTGGGTATTTTGGGCGAGAAAAGAGGCAAATGAGACGTGGATCGGGGCCGCCGGATGATATCTGAAATGTCTGATTTTTGGGGGGTTCTAGTCGGAAAAATGACCGGTTCGGACATTTTTGGAGAGTGTGACGGATGTCCGAAATGTCCGATTTTCGCGAAATTTAGCCTGAAAATCGCAAATATCGGACACATTTTAGATACTGCCGGCGAATTCCGAACCGGTACGATTCCGGCAACCTCTTCCCGCGGGCGTTCGCGTGGGCATGGCCTCCTCTGGGAGGAAATTGAACGTGGACACCAATTCGCCAGCAGTATCATCTCATGTGAGGCGTCCTGACGGCCACGGGTCGTCATCCTCAGGGATGAAAAGGATTGCTACGTGCCCGATCCCGAGGTATCCTATAGGTAACCGGTCGCAGGTCGAACCTGCTTGGCGCCACGAGCCTGAATGTGAGGCTGACCCGAGGCGCCGCGAGGTATTCTCATTTGTCGCACCCACTGGGGCGGCACGCAGGGCAGACTCTCTCTTCCATGCGGTGCCTGGCCGGTTCATAGCGTGTTCCGTAGGCTGGCGTGGGCCTTTTTTGGGGTCGCTACTCCGGCCATTTTGTGTTGACTTCTCCTTCCTTGATAGGCCCTCTTTCAGGGACGCACCTTTTCAGGGCAGCAGGTCCATGCGGGCACGCCTGCTCTTGTTATTTCAACAACCTATA
>JALZCF010000295.1 GCA_030863245.1 Chloroflexota bacterium | reverse complement strand
GAGAGGGCGAAATCGATGATTCGGAATTTACCGGCGAATGGGACAGAAGGCTTGGCACGCTTCTCGGAAAGTACGGTAAGACGGGAGCCTTCGCCGCCAGCCAGGATCACAGCGACGACACGCATAGGTTGTTCCTCCTAACTCAGTAATAGGCGAGGAGATGGGAATGGTTGTAACAATAATAACGGTGGATGAGCGATCCGGGCAAGAGCAGTACGGCACGACATACTCCGACTAGGTCGTGCCGTATCACCTGCAACATGTTCTAGCGGGTATCCTCATCATCGTCCGTTGCAACGACGTCGGCGACTCCGGTTGACTCATCAATGAGGTCGTCCTCGTACTGCTCCTCGGGTTCCTCTTCTTCGGCAACCCTGATTGACTCATCGACGAAGTCGTCCTCGTATTGCTCTTCGGTTTCATCGTAGCCGGTGAACGTCTCGGCCGCGATCGCGTTCTCCTGCTCCTCAGCGGTTGATTCGTAAACCGCGACGCCCGTGCCCTCATCCTCCACTGCCACATCACGCTCCTCCGCGACAGCAACTTGAGTGGCACCGGCCCCGGTAGCCGCCGTGGTTACGTCAACTGCCTCGGCCTCCTCGTACTCTTCGACCTCATCATAGCGGTACTCAGGCTCTTCCTCCCATCGCTCACGGTGCTCCTCGAGCGGACGGCTGTACTGGTCCATGACAGCTCGCACCTCCGCGGCATCCGCTTCATCGGTTCGCACCGTGAGTAGCACCGCGCCACGCTCGAGACCATCGCGATAGGCCTCTGCGTCCGCCTCCTCGACCCCTGAATCGATGAGCGCAGCCACCAACCCGCCAGTTGCTCCTCCGGCAATGATGCCAGTTAGCGCGCCAACCAAAGGTCCCACGGCCACGATCGGACCGATGCCGGGGATTGTCAGCGCGCCTAGCCCCGCTAGCAGGCCGATGACACCGCCTTCAACTGCGCCGATGCCGGCGCCCTCGGCGGCACTCACATCATCGTCGTGGTCGTCGCGTCTTTCTTCAGCCCCATGTCTGCCTCGCATGATGACGCTGATGTCGTCCGCTTCAATACCTCGCTCGTGCAGGGCGTCAATGGCCTCTTCCGCCTGCGCGCGCGTGTCGAACAGTCCCGTTACGGTGATCATAATGGGTCTCCTTATTGCGGGTACTCGTGAGGGATCAATTACAATTCTGATTCTTGATGAGCAGGTTTTGTACCACTCAGAGTGTCTCTTTGGATCTCGGATGGAACTTTGACCCGTCCCCGAACGTTCTATTGCTGTCAAAGCGAAGAAAGTAGTTCCGACGCGTCCATCTACGCCATTTGGCGGATAGATCCGCTGTTATTCCAGGGGTAAATATCGGTAGAGGGACGGATGTTATTTGAGTCGCTTTGATCTACAATGAGGATATAGGGAGACCCCTCGCGGGAAGCATCGAGATGTCCCGCGTCCTTTTGGTAGGCTACAGAGATAATTGAGGAGGCGCGTACATGCGTCGAATGGTGACATGGGTGCTGCTAGCGTTCCTGGTGGCGATATTCCCGCCGGTCATGGCGCAGGCACAGGAGCCGGAGCTGACGCTGGAAGCCAACGCCCTCTATGAGGGTACCAGCAAATACGGCGAGTGGTTGCCCGTAACGGTGAATCTCGAGAACCGTGGTGCGGATGTGAGCGGTCAGGCGCAGGTACGCGTCACTACCTCTTCTGAGGAGACGGTCTACGCCCAGCGACTGGAGCTGCCACGCGGCGCGCGCAAACAGGTAACCATCTACACGGTGCCCAACAACTTCTCCCGCCGTCTATCGGTAGAGTTTGTTCCCGAGGGGGCGGATGAGCCTCTCGTATCGGAGGAGGTAGAGGTCCGGCCGGTTCCCAACGTCCGCTTCATCGTCGCGGCCGTGAGTGGGGGCGGAGATGGCCTGGATGCCATCGCGGGTGTCAATTTCCGTGGGGAGCAGGGGCCACGCGACCAAGCGGTACTGGTTCCACTGATGCTGGATACGCTACCGGACCGTCCGGAAGCCCTTCGCACGTTGGATATGATTGTTTTCACCGGTGTGGATACGAGCATGCTGACGCCACGCCAACGAATGGCGCTGGAGCAATATGTCCGACTCGGGGGCATGGTGCTACTGGGCGGCGGCCCGGAGGCAAATCGTGTGCTGGCTGGCATCCCTGAATCACTCCAGTCGGTGATCCTGGGCGGCGATCTGTCGCTTGAAGGAGTACCCGCCCTCGAGCAGGTTGCCGGGGAGCCAGTGCGCGTCAATGGTCCGTTCCCCGCTGCACTCAGCGAGCCGATGGAGGAATCGACGGTACGGTTTCGACAAGATGACCTCCCGCTCGTGGTGGAACGCCAGGTGGGGCGCGGCATGGTCTACTGGCTCGCGCTGGATCCCGCTCTCTCTCCCTTCGATGCGTGGGCGGGCACGGATGAGTTCTGGCTAACGCTGGTAGGGGATCGCACCGCTTACCCGCGTGATATGCCGGTCGATGTCTCGCAGCGGCAGATGGTCAACGAGCAGTTGCATTATGCACTCCAGAATCTACCCTCGCTCGACCTACCCTCGCTGAGATTGCTCGTGCCGTTGTTGGGTCTCTATATCCTGATTGTCGGCCCGGTCAATTACTTCATGCTGCGCCGTATGCGTCGCCTGGAGCTGGCCTGGGTAACGATCCCCATCGTGACGCTTCTCTTCAGCGTCGGGGCCTACGGATTGGGGTTCCAACTGCGCGGCAATGATGTGATCCTGAACCAAGTGGCCATCGTGCAGGGTGCACCGGGTAGCGAGGGGGGATACGTGCGCTCCGTCATCGGGATTTTCTCGCCGGCGCGACGCAGTTACGATCTAACCGTCGCAGGTGAGTCACTCCTCTCGCCCTCTCGCGTGCAGGGCGAGCCATTTGGTCCGGCTGGTAGTGGTGGGGATAGGCACGCCGTCATCGTGCAGGGCGAACCCACATTGGTCGAGGATTTGACGGTGAACCAGTGGTCCATGCAGGGTGTTACCGCCGAGTCGCTTGCTACAGAGGGGTTTGCCTTTGATGCCGACTTGACCTCCTCCAATGGCACCCTTGTCGGCATGATCACCAATCACAGCGGCTACGTGTGGAAAGATGTTGTGGTCGTGTTGGGCAACAACTTCGAGCGAGTGGGTGACATCGCGCCTGGAGAAAGCGCCGATCTCTCCTTCGAAGCCACGAATGCCGGAAACCAGTTCAACGGCGATATCGCGTGGCGTATCTTCGAGAAAGAGTTCAACAGGCCGAGCGGCGCAAGCCGCGAGGTTCAAGTACGGCAGCAGGTGCTAGGTAGCCTCTTCAACGGGCCCTTCGGCATGTCGGCCCTCGGTGGCAGCAACCTGCCGGTTCTGCTCGCCTGGCTGGATGCGGCCCCCACCGAGGTTAGCCTGGTCGATGGCTCCAGCGCGACAAAGCTCGGCACGACGTTGCTCTACTCTGAGATGCCGGTACGGTTCGGCTCAGGTACCGTCTCGCTGCCGCGCGGCATGATGGCGGCGCGTATCGTGGCCATTGACGGCGGCACCTGTTACGGGCCAGGCATGGTCAGCCTCGCGCCGGACTTCCGGGAGGCAGAGATTCAATGGGAGCTCCCCAATGCCGTCAAGGGGCTTGATCCGTCGCTTCTCTCCCTCTACGTGTTATCGGATGGAGGATGGTTCTCTGCGCCGGAGCTGCTGCTCTATGACTATCAACAGGAAGCGTGGGTCCAACTGGTCGATCCGGTCATGGGTCAGAACAAGTTGACCGCGCCGGACAGCTACCTGAGTGACAACGGGATCGTCCACCTGCGCGTCGAAAACCCCAGCCGCAACCATGGAGGATGCCTCTTCTTCGATGTCTCGCTGGAAGGCAAGATGCTCGGCGCGGCCCAGGCAAGCCGATAACAAAGGCAGAAGGTTGAAACAGATGAATGCGATAGAGACGCAGAACCTGACAAAACGATACAACGGCCTGACCGCGGTGGATAACTTGAATCTCTCAATTCCTGAGGGAACACTCTATGGATTCATAGGTCCCAATGGAGCGGGGAAGACAACCACGATCCGCATGCTCGCAGGGTTGCTAGAGCCGACAGCAGGTGAGATCCGTATCGAAGGAGAGTCGATCGGCCAGAACCCGACACGCGCCCGATGGCTCGTCGGCTACATGCCAGACTTCTTCGGTGTCTACGATGATATGAAGGTGTGGGAGTACCTCGACTTCTTCGGGCGCTGCTACGACCTGCCCACACAGAAGCGGCAAGCCATCGTAGATGAGCTGCTCCACCTGGTAGACCTCTTCGAGAAGCGAGATGCCTTCGTCGAGAGCCTGAGCCGTGGGATGCGACAGCGTTTATGTCTGGCGCACGCCCTCGTCCACGATCCGGCGATCCTGCTGTTGGACGAGCCTGCCTCTGGCCTGGACCCCCGTGCTCGTATCGAGATGCGCGAGCTACTGAAGGAGTTGGGCCGTATGGGCAAGACGGTGCTCATCTCCAGCCATATCTTGACCGAACTTGCCGAGATGTGCGATGCCGTCGCCATCATCGAGAAGGGGAAACTGGTTGCTGCAGGACCCGTGACGGAGATCGCACGCGCGGCTCGTGCGGACAAGCTCATGAACATCAAGCTCGTTACTATGGACGAGGAGCTGGTTGAGCGAGCTAGCGTCGTGCTCAAGGATTACCCCGGCGTGAACGATGTGTTTGCCCTGGAGGATTCGCTTGAGGTGCCCTTCAGTGGGGACGACGCCGCCACCAGTGGCCTGCTCCGTCACCTTATCAGGCATGATGTTCCGGTCCTCTCCTTCGGCGAGGCGGCCAGCGATCTGGAAGATATCTTCCTGGCAGTGACGAAAGGGGAGGTGCAGTAGCTTGAAGGTGTCACCGATCCTCATGAAGGAAATGCGCTCGACGATGCGGGGGGCGCGTACCTTTGTCGGGATCACGCTCTTCCTGCTGTTCCTCGCGGGGGTTAGTTTGCTGATTTATTACTCGATTGCGCGGGATGCGTTTGGGCCCTCGGCCGCAACCGCGGGACGCACCATTTTTAGCTTCCTCAGCGTGACGGAGGCATTGATGCTGGCCGTGGTGACGCCAGCACTAACGGCGGGGGCGATCGCGAGCGAGAGGCAGAAGCAGACCTTCGACATGTTGATGGCAACACCACTTAGCCCAGGACAGGTCCTGCGTGGGAAGCTGCTAGCCTCGATGAATTACCTGTTCCTATTGATGATAGCGGCTCTACCGATTAACGCGATCGTGTTTCTCTTTGGGGGTATCGGCCCCTCGGCGCTTCTCTGGTGGATAGCGTTGGTGGTGGTGGTGCTGCTGATGTTGGGAACATTGGGATTGCTGATGAGTACCC
>JALZCF010000274.1 GCA_030863245.1 Chloroflexota bacterium | reverse complement strand
ATTGTAGGGCGCGCACTTTTATGAACAAGGATGGGCGCTAGCGTGCTCTAGCAAGAGGTTGGGCGCGCTCGCTCTGGGAGAGTGCTTCGTGCTCGTGCCGGTTTTTCTGTAGCACAGCATTCCAGGCGCTCTGGTGTGCTTCCCAGGCGGCCAGTAGCCGACGACCACGTGCGGAACCGGTGTGGTGGGTGTGGGAACGCACCAACTCGTGGATCTCTGCGAGCTGTTCGATCGAGGGAGGGACGATCTCCACGAACTCGTCGTTAAGGTTGGCGGCGAGGCGATCGTCGGGGTCGTAGACAAAGGCGCGCCCGCCTGTCATGCCGGCGGCAAAGTTGCGCCCGGTCGGGCCGAGCACCACGACCGTACCACCTGTCATATACTCGCAGCCATGCGCGCCGACTCCCTCCACCACTGCTGTGGCACCACCGTTGCGGATGGCGAATCGTTCGCCCGCACTACCGCTGGCGAAGAGCTTGCCTGCTGTGGCGCCATAGAGTGCGACATTACCGAGAAGGGGTGCCGATTCGTCCCAACTTGCCCCTTCAGGTCGCATCAGCACCAGCGTGCCCCCGCCGAGTCCCTTGCCCACATAGTCGTTAGCAACGCCATGCAAGGTGAGCACTGTGCCAGGTAAGGCCCAAGCGCCGAAGCTTTGTCCCGCGTAGCCGGTGAAGGAGAGATGAATCGTCCCCTCCCGTAATCGCGTGTCGCCCTGTTTCTTCGCGATGTAGCCTGCTAGGCGCGCTCCGATCGCGCGATCCTGGTTAGTGATCCGGTAATGGCGGCGGCAGCGCGCTGTACCGTTTAAGTCGTGCTGCACGTCGCGGAGGATCTCATCGTCCAGAGTCGGCTCGTCGAAGGGGCGATGGTAGCGGCGGTCATGGTGACGCGCACCACTAAGGGCAGGTTGTCGCAGGAGCGCTGTCAGATCCGTTCCCCACCGCTCATCCTTCATCGCCTCCAAGAGATGGGTTTGCCCGACGATCTCGTCGATGGTCGTGGCGCCCAATCGCGCGAGGTACTCGCGTACCTCTTCCGCGACGAAGGTGAAGAAGGCCATGACCTGCTCCGGGGTGGCGTCGAACTTAGCGCGCAGCTCGGGGCGCTGGGTTGCTATACCGACGGGGCAAGTGTTCTTGTGACAGGCGCGTGCCATGAGACACCCCTCCGCCACCAGGGCGGCGGTGCCAAAGGAGAATTCATCCGCCCCCAGGATCGCCGCGACGATCACATCGCGCCCACTACGCAGACCACCATCAACGCGCAGGATCACTCGGTCGCGCAACCGTTGTTCGACCAGCATCTGCTGGGTTTCCGCCAGACCCACCTCCCATGGCTCACCTGCGTGCTTGATGGAGGAGAGGGGTGAGGCCCCTGTACCACCGCTGTGGCCGGAGAGGTGCACGACATCCGCACCCGCCTTCACCACGCCTGCCGCAATAACGCCCACCCCTGGCTGGCAGACGAGTTTGACGCTGATCCGGGCAGCGGGGTTGATGGCGCGCAGGTCGTAGATCAGCTGAGCGAGATCCTCGATGGAGTAGATGTCATGGTGGGGCGGTGGCGAGATGAGCGTCACGCCCGGCATGGTGTGGCGCAGCGCGGCGATCTCCACCGTAACCTTCTTCCCTGGCAACTGCCCACCCTCGCCTGGCTTGGAGCCCTGGGCTATCTTGATCTGCAGCTCACGTGCTGACATCAAGTAGGCAGGGGTCACGCCGAAGCGCCCACTCGCCACCTGCTTGATGGTCGAGTTGCCCTCCGTGTTGAAACGTGCCGGGTCCTCGCCACCCTCGCCGCTATTGGACATGCCGCCCAGACGGCTCATGGCAACCGCAAGTGTCTCGTGTGCCTCGCGTCCCAGAGAGCCAAGAGACATCGCGGCCGTGGAGAAGCGGCGGAAGATAGCGGTGATCGGCTCTACCTGTTCCGATGAGGTAGCCTGCTCTGGCCGCTCCACCAGACGAAGCAGATCTCTGGGCTCGCTGGGGGGACCGCCTTCCAACAGGTTGACGTATTGGCGATAGGCCTCGTAGCCTTGCTCGAACTGCCCATTGAGTGCCCCTTCCGTTCGAACTGCCTTCTGTAGCGCGTGGACGACGGGAGGACTGAAGGCGTGATGTTCGCCTCCCCGCTTGTACTTGTAGAATCCCGGGCTGTCCAACCCCTCGTCACTCTGCCAGGCCGTGCCGTGCCAGCGACGCACTTCCGCTTCCAGCGCTGCCAGCCCGACGCCACCAATTCGATTCGGGGTCCCGAAGAAATATCTATCGATCACCTCGTCGCTGAGCCCGAGCGTCTCGAATAGCTGGGCTCCACAGTAGCTCTCGACCGGGCCAATGCCCATCTTCGACATAATCTTGAGCACGCCATCCTCGGCCGCCTTCAGGAAGCGACGTACCGCGTTGGGGCTCTCTACTATCTCACCACGGTAGGGCTCAGCACCGATCGCAACCGCGGATGCCAGCGCCAGCCAGGGGCAAACAGCATTCGCACCGTACCCAAGCAGGGTAGCAATGCTGTGCGGATCGCGTGCCTCGCCGCTCTCCGCGACGAGGGAGACGCGGGCGCGTAGGCCGCGACGCAACAGGTGATGATGGAGACCTCCCACGGCGAGCAGTGATGGGATAAGGATTCGTTCCTCGCTCACCGCACGGTCACTCACGATGAGTACCTGTGCACCCTCATCAATTGCTGCCTCCGCCGCCTGGAAGAGAGCCTTTACGCCTGTTTCCAATCTCTCATCCATGTGGAAGGTCGCGTCGAGGTGGACAACCCTAAGACCCGTCTCACGGATCTCGTTGAGCTGGGCGGGAGAAACAAGTGGGGAAGCAAGCACGATGCGATCGGCAGCCGAGGTTGGATCAAGCGGGTTGGGAAGTGGACCGAGGTGGCAGCGCAGGCTCATCATGAGGCGCTCGCGCAGTGGGTCGATGGCCGGATTGGTGACCTCGGCGAAGCGCTGCTTGAAGTAGTGGGCCAGCGGGCGCGGCTTCTCGGAGTAGACGGCATGCGGGGTGTCATCCCCCATCGAGCCGATGGCTTCCTTGGCGTCACGCACCATGGGCTTGAGAACGACCTGCAGCTCTTCGGATGTGTAGCCGAATGCGCCTTGGAGGCGTTTCAACGTCTCGCTCTGCTCTGCCAGCTCCCATCCCCGCGCTTCCCGCTCGTCGACATGCTTCGACCCGACGGCGACGTAGGGCGGTTCCTCGAAGATGGTGAGGGTGGCCAGCCGCTCCTTGAGCGCATCGTTGGCGACCCAGTACCCCTCCTCTACATCGGCGGCGATCATCTGACCCGGGCCGAGACGACCGTGGTGTGCAATCTCGTGTGGTTCCAACCCTGCGGCGCCTGCCTCCGAGGCAATGATAAGCCAGCCGTTGTGCGTCACGTCGTAGCGCAGCGGGCGCAGGCCATTGCGATCCAGCGTTGCGCCAAGCACCAGGCCGTCGGTAAAACAGACGCCGGCGGGTCCATCCCACGGTTCCTGCATCGTGGCGTTATGGGCGTAGAAAGCTCGCTCCTGGCTAGGCAGGCCCTCATTTTCCTCCCAGGCAGGTGGCATGAGCATCGTCAGCGCGCGGGGCAGCGACCGTCGTTCCTCAGATCCGAGGACGAGTAGTTCTAGCGCGTTGTCCAGCATGGCACTGTCGCTACCTCGTGTGTCGATGACCGGTCGGAGGGCCTCGGGTAGGAGTGCCTCGCGGGCACGCATCCAGTGGATGTTACCCTGAAGCGTGTTGATCTCTCCGTTGTGGCAGATGCGGCGGAGAGGTTGGGCGCGCTCCCAAGTGGGGGTGGTGTTGGTGCTGAAGCGGTTGTGGACGACCGCGACCCGCGTTGTGTAGCGCGGATCGCAGAGATCTAAGTAAAACTCGGGGAGCTGCGCCGGGGTGAGCATGCCTTTGTAGACAACTGTACGGCTGGAGAAGGAGGCGAAGTAGC
>JALZCF010000272.1 GCA_030863245.1 Chloroflexota bacterium | reverse complement strand
CTGCTTCATTGTTATTCGAAGTATTGCGCCAGGATCGGGTTGATCTGGGACCAGTCGGGCAGGAGGACCAAGGCGCCGTTGTCGGTGACGAACACCTGGACGACCTCTGGGCCGATGGGAACGTGTTGGACCTCGGAGCGAAGCAGGATCAGGCCGAGTGCGGGCCACTCGCTCGGCGGGATGTCGGTCGCGATGGTGCCGCTCACGGCGCGAAAGATAGCGGGTGTGTTGAGCCAGGTGCTGGGGGCTGCCATCTTTCGTTGCACTGCCGCAATGATCTCCTGCTGTCGCCGGGAGCGGTCGAAGTCGCTTGTGCTATAGCGGGAGCGTGCGTAGATCAGCGCGGTTGCCCCGTCCATCTGCTGCTCCCCAGCCGGGATCTCTATCGTCGTCACCCCGTAATCTGGCGTTGGGTAGTTTTCATCACGCAGCGCCTCCGGCACATCCAGCGTAATCCCGCCCATCGCGTCGATGATGGAGACAAAACCGTTGAAGTTGAGATTGACATAGTAGTGGAGTGGGACGCCGAGCTCGTTTCTGACCGTCTCCTTTGCCAGCGACGGACCGCCGAAAAAGTGGGCGGTATTGATGCGGTTCTCGCCAATGCCCGGAATATTGACCCAGAGGTCACGCGGGATGGAGAGGACCGCGACCTCACGCTCCCGCGGGTCGAATCCTGCGAGAATCATCGTGTCGCTTCGGAAGTTCTCGCCCTCATTGGGCCGTTCGTCGATGCCGAGAATCAGCACATTGACCTGACCCCGCTGCTCGATCTGCCGCCAATAGAGGGTACCGGCAATGAGTAGGAAAGCCGCGAGCAGGATCGTTCCACCTAGCAGTAACCCCAAGCAGCCTACACAGCCGCGAACCGTTTCCCTGCGCTTCGGTTCTCTTCTCGTGGACGGCGGAATGTAGTCCTGGTAGGTACGCCTAGCGGCGCCATACGGATCGTCGGCATCGGGTGATACATCCCACTCCCGCGGTGGCGCCACGGGCCGCACGGCCTCCTCCGCCTCTCGTTTGCGCCGCGCCCGCTCCGCATCGCGCCGCTTTTTCCACCGTTTGTAATCGCTACCCATGCATGGTCCTCTATCAAATTCCTTGACCAAAGCGGTCCAAAATCATGCTCCAGAAGCGGCTCTCGAGGGATGCCATCCTCAGGATGCGTGAGCCCAGGCGCTCCAAAAAGTCGCCACGTCGCAGGCGCATAGCGATATCGAGCCAATTATCAGCAATCTCGTGCAGGAGGGCGGACGGTGTTTCCAGCCCATCAAAGTAGCGCATCGCCTCATCAAGAAAGGCAACGTAACTTCGACGGTAGAGCCCATCGCTCTCCTCGATGAAGTGGACTGTCTCGCTGACACTCTGCTCCCAGCCCTCCATCATGGGCCACCGCGAGAGCTCCTCCCCCCACTTCTCAATCGCGTCCAGCCCGTGCCAATCCCCGGTGCAGACCATCACCCCATATCCATTGCCCGCCAGGGCTGCCGCGATGGCTTCTTCTTCAGGTAGGGCAAGCCGCGCTGCGAGCATCTCCTCGAAGGAAGGCGGCAGGACCCGCAGCCGGTGTGGCGGGATCTCATCGGAGCGGCGGCTGTAGTACAGGTTCAGCCCTTCGCCCAGCCCAAAGGCAAGGCCAGGCGCAATCCCGTAGTTCACCGCGGCTATTTGTACCTCAGACGGAAATGGTCGTTCCATAAAGAATCATCCTTCTGCAGTCGCGTCGAGTATAGCCAGATCTATGGCTTCAGTGAAAAGGGACTTCGCCATCCCTTGTCTCACCAATTGCTGATAGCCCGAGAACTTGACCGGAGAGGGGCACTCGTTCAAGATACGGTCATGGATAACGAGATGATTCGAGAGGTGTTTGGCCGTTTGGAAGACGCGATGGGGGCGTGGGAGACGCCGCTAGTGGATGCGATGGCGGCGTCCGGTGATGACCCATTTCGCATCCTCATCGCGACGATCTTGAGCTTACGCACGCGGGATACGGTCACTGCGGAGGTGGCACCACGCCTCTTTGAGCGGGCGCATACCCCAGAGGCAATGCTGGCGCTCCCTCGAGAGGAGCTGCGGGAGATTATCAAGCCGGTAGGCTTCTACAACAACAAGACCGACACCATCCGCGAGGTCTGCCAGATCTTGCTGGATCACTATGATGGCACAGTGCCCCATGAGCTGGATGAGCTTCTGAAGTTACCGGGCGTCGGGCGGAAAACGGCCAACCTGGTAGTGACTGCTGGCTATGGCAGGCCTGGTATCTGTGTGGATACCCATGTGCACCGCATCTCCAACCGCCTGGGTTACGTCGAGACCAAGACGCCTGAAAAAACCGAGATGGCCTTACGCGAGAGGCTTCCTCAAGATTTGTGGTTGGAGATCAACCGCCTCCTTGTCTCCCTCGGTCAGAACATCTGCCACCCCACCAGCCCCCACTGCAGCATTTGCCCCGTCAACGATCTCTGTGCGCGTATCGGCGTAACACGAAGTCGATGATCAATTCAAGAGCGCCGTCACCTTCATCAGAGCCGTCTGGGCGACCTCGAATGTCGGCTCCTCCTTGAGTGCGGTGCGGTAGGAAGCGCGGGCATCGCGGTAGCGGCCATAATGTTGATGCACGCGCCCAAGATTGTAATGGGCATAGTAGCGCGCCGCGTAGTTGGGCGCGCTAAGGGCGAGTCTCAGCCATGGCGCGGCTTCATCCCAACGCTCTAGTTCAATGAGGTAGGCCCCAATATCGTTGTAGGGATTCCCGTAATCGGGATCAAGCGAGATAGCCGTCTGGCAATGCTCGATAGCCTCTTCATAGCGGCCGAGCGTACTGAGTGCCCACCCTAAAAAGGTATAGGCCTCGGCCGTGGGGAAGAGGGCGATGGAGCGCCGGTACTCGCGGAGTGCATGACCTGGGCGGCCTTCTTGTTGCAGCCGATATCCCCGTTCAAAGTGACGCCGGGCCAACCGCTCTGCCTCATGCTCTTTCATGCGGGGGTTATAACACGCTGTAGGGGGTGCGTCAAAGGGCCGAGGCACAGCTATTGCTTGCAGTTGACCTGTGGAATGGAAGACGCGATACTGCGCGACTTCCGAGTTATAACTAATCTATTCTAAAGGAGGAAGTGTTATGAAGCGTGCGTTTGTTGTATTCGGTCTGCTAATGTTGCTGCTCGCACTGCCCGCAGGTCTTGCGATGGCGCAGGAAGCGGCGCCAAGCGTCGAGGTCTCAGATCAACCGGTGGTGGACGGAACGGTGACAATCGACAGCGCGACGGTGATGAGTCCCAGCTGGCTGGTCGTCCATGCTAGCAACGAGGAGGGCACTGGTCCCGGTCCGGTGCTTGGCAATAGTGAGCTCCTGGAGGCTGGCGAGAACACATCGGTGACCGTGGAACTGGACCCTGTACCCGCCGAGGGCGACCAGCTGTGGGCCATGCTCCATGAAGACACTGGTGAAGCAGGCGTGTACGAGTTCGGCCAGGTGGAAGGTGCAGACGCGCCCATCACTGAGAATGGTGAGATCGTCATGCAGCCGTTCACAGTGACAGCAGCTGAGGAGGAGGCACCTGCTGAGGAGGAGGCACCTGCTGAGGAAGAGGCACCTGCTGAGGAAGAGGCCGCTGCCGAGGAGGCACCTGCTGAAGAAGAGGCGGCTGCTGAAGAGGAGGCACCTGCTGAAGAAGCCCAACCTGAGGCATTGCCCGAAACCGGTGCAGAGGAAAGCACGCCACTGCTACCCCTTGCTGCCATCGCGGTTGGCCTGCTCCTGTTGGGAGGCGCCTACACGCTCCGCCTCCGAACGCGCTAGTCGTTGCGCCTAAGAACGAAGCGCAGAAAGACCGAGTCGCGGAAGCACTCGGTCTTTTTCTTATCTGTCAACCCCCTCTTTCACTTCCCCCCATCCACATCTACTGTTGCTGGCTGGCACCTACGTCCTCCGGCCCAATATCGGCCTGCTCGACGAATTGGTTCGTGTAGACCTCGTCGATGGCTACCGCTTCATCCAGCAGGCCAGCGTTGAGCATAAATTCCTGGCTGCTCTCCCAGGTGCTGCGCGGTACATACCCCACTCTGTCGTTCTGCCAGAAGGCAAGGCTTGCCTCCAGCACGGCGCGCTGCTGCTCCGCATTCTCGCCACCTATCTCGGGTACCCACTCATCGACGACGATCTCGAATGCCTCGTCTGGGTTGTCGAGGGTATCCCGGATGCCACGCAGGATCGCACGTACCATCCCCTGCACGAGCTCCGGCTCATTTTCGATGGTCGTCTCGTTGCTGACAAGGCCGTTCGAGACGAGGTCGATGTAGTCGGCCACGTAGATCGTGCTCGGCTCGTAGCCCTCGGCCTCCAATTGGACGGGTTCGTTCGTGGCGTAGACGACGACCGCATCCACCTGACCCTCCACCAAGACGGGCACCTGGTTGAAGCCGATCGCCTCCAGATTCACGGTGTCCGTGTCGATGCCCGTCGCCTCGGCTAGGGCGAGCCATCCGATATAGTTCGCTCCAAAGAGACCGGGCAACCCGACCCGTTTGCCTTCCAACACCTCCGGATCGTCAAGATCATATTCTAGGGAGCTGACAGCCACAGGGAAACGACGGTACCAGTTGGCTACGTAACGGACCGGCAGTCCACGCGAGCGACCGAGCAGGACTTGGTCTCCGCTAGCGATGGCAAATTGTAGTTCGTCCGATGCGACCAGTTGCACCAGATCGTTTTCCATACCGTAGTCAAAAGTAAGGTCGATCCCCTCCTCTGCAAAGTAACCCTTTTCCGCTGCGACGTAAAAGGGCGCAAACTGCACATTTGGAATATAGCCCATCGCGAGGGTGACCGGGCGGAGCTCACGAGTGGGGCGCTCCGCCCCCTCGGCGTTGCTTGTTTCTGGGCTAGCGTTGTCAGTTGCCTGTGGCTCCCCTGCCTCTGGAGCGCTGGTGGCAGGTGTACCACAGGCAGTCAACAACAGGGTTGTCAAGAGGAATAATATCAGGATCAGAGGCTTTGTACGCATCATGGTTCTCCTTCTATCTATAGGATCGCGTCACGACTTATCGTTGCCACCGCACCACACGGCGCTCGATGAGGGAGACGATGCCGTACAGCCCAAGTGCCATCGCGGCCAGGGTGAGTAACGCGACGAAGAGTAACGGAGTATCGTAGAGCCCACCCCGTGCAATGTTGATGAGTGCCCCCAACCC
>JALZCF010000268.1 GCA_030863245.1 Chloroflexota bacterium | reverse complement strand
GTCAACGACACGGATGTGGCCTACTGGGCCGGCTATGTCGGCCCTCAAAGTAGCGAGAACGTGGCCGACTGGTATGAGAAACGGGTGCGCGCGCAGCACGGAGGCGAGGCCTACTACTTCGTCATCTGTGCCCTCGGCAGCAGTGAGTTCCTTGGCACCATCTGGCTACGGGACTTTGACTCACGCTTGGGTGGGCCCGAGTTGAGCATCTTTGTCGGTGCCAAGGAGCGCTGGAACGAGGGTGTCGGCACCGATGCCACCCAAGCGCTCACCGATTTTGGGTTCGGCTTTCTCGACATTGCCCGCATCTGGCTTACCACCGACAAAGACAACCAACGCTCCCAACATGCCTTTAAGAAGGCCGGATTCGTGGTGGAAGGAACAGTGCGGGCGCATCATCGCCGTCGAGGTCGACTAGCCGATTCCGTACTGATGTCGATGCTGCGCGAGGAGTGGGAGGCCCTGGAGCGTCCCCGCAGTTGGGATTACCAACGTGAGCCCTAGGCATTACGAGTCTACCAGGCGCCAAGAACCGGAAAGAGCACCCGGCTCACGAGGCGTTCACTTATCAGTAACCAGCTGTATGGCCAGATCGAAGGCTTGTTCCACCGTCATCGACCGTCCGGCAGCCCATGTGCGCGCAAAGGTCGCCCCATCGAGTTGCTGCCGTAGGGCGGCAACATCCCGGTCGTAGTGGGCATGCTCAAACGGCAATCGTGGTGCGCTAATTGTCCGCCGCATTGCCTCGGCGGCGCCCAGAAGTTGTGCGGCTTGCTCTGCCTTGCCTTTCACTGCAATCAGTCCTGCGACTTCCTCAAGCGCATAGGTGGCTAGCCACTGATATCTTAACAGTTTAAGGAGCAGGAAACCTTCGTCGAGGAGGGCAGCCGCGCCATCGAGATCGCCCTGCTGCCGCACGACACGGGCAAGGTTGAGAAGCGCATGGGCAATAATCCACTCGATACCACTTTGCCGCGCCGCGACTAAGCCTTCCTTGAGAAGGGCACGGGCTCGTGAGGTCTCATCCGCTTCATATTTCATCAGGCCTAGATTGCAGAGAGCCTGAGCTATCCCTCCCTGGTCGTTGACCTCCCGCCAAAGGCGCAGTGCTTCGTTGTTGTAGTCCCAATAGGCTTCGCGCTGCCCCTGCGCGGCGGCCACGATGCCGAGGTTCTGTAACGCTTGGGCCAGACCTCCTCTATCGCCCACCGCCCGCCAGGCGGCAACACTAGCTTCAAGGAAAGACCAGGCGCGCTGGTAGTCGCCCTGTTGCCAGGCTGTGGTACCGGCTGCGAGCAATATCTTCGCCCGTCTTCTGTTAGGAGCTGCCGAGCTGGTACGGGACAACACACGTTCCATCCACTGTCGTCCCTCCTGTAGATGACCATGAATGCGCCAGAAACCGATGAGTCCCGCGACCAGGCTTAGTTCTAAGTCAGATTCTCCACGCTCTTTACACCATTGAAGTGCCGCCCGCAGGTTATCGTGTTCACCGGCCAAACGCTCGAGCACCTCGGCATTATCTAGCGTGTAAATGTCAGGTTCAAGCTTGCTGATTAGCGCAAGATAGTACAACGTGTGGTGGCGTCGTGTGCTCTCCAGCTCGCCGCTTTCCAGAAGACGCTCCCAGGCGTATTCATGGATCGTCTCCAACATGGTCAAACGGGGCTCTCCCTCCCTGGATATCTGCCCCAAAAGGCTCTTGCTGATCAACGATGCGACTCCGGCAACACTTGTCAGCGGCAGATCGCCATCCGCGTTACACACCGCTTCCACCGCTTCGAGCGTGCAGCTACCGATGAAGACCGCCAACCGCCGTAACAGTACCCGCTCCCCCTCATCCAGGAGGTGGTAGCTCCATTCGATGGCCTTGCGCAATGTTCGCTGACGAGGCGGCAAATTCCGCGCACCGCTCACCAACAGCGCCAGCCGATTTTCGAGCCGAGCTAGAAGCGCGTCGGGCGGGAAGAGGGTGACTTGGGCGGCCGCTAGCTCGATTGCTAGCGGCAAGCCATCCAGCCGTACACAGATGGCGGCCACCGCATGCGCGTTTGCCTCGGTTAACTCAAAGTCCGCTTGAACGGCCCTTGCCCGCTGCAGGAACAGTGCTACAGCCTCACAATGGCACAACGCGCTCAGGGAGGGGAGAGGCTCCAACTCTGGTAGCGATAGGGGCGGCACTGCAATGACCTGCTCGCCGTACATGTGCAGCGCCTCCCGACTAGTCACCACCACCTTCAGCCCGGGGCATCGCTCGAGTAGCGTCGTTACCATCGGGGCCGCGTCAAGTACCTGCTCAAAGTTGTCGAGAAGGAGCAGCAGCTGCTTCGACTGCAGGAATTGCGCTAGACGGTTAATCAACGCCTGCTCGCCGGCTTCTCTTACGCCCAATGCCTGAGCGACTGCCGATGGCACGAGCTCCGGTTCCTCTAACGGCGCCAACTCGACAACACAGATCCTTCCTGCAAAGATGGCTTCCATCTTCGCGGCCACCTGCAACCCCAGGCGCGTCTTGCCGATTCCCGGTGGGCCCTTTAGCGTCAGCAGCCGCCCTTGCTCCCCAGAGAGATAATGGCAGATAGTGGCGACCATATCCTCACGACCGATAAATGTCGTGAGCGGCACGGGCAAGCGATACGCATGTGAAGCGCCATCGGCCCGGACGAGTAGTGGTGCCGTTGCACCGGGCAGGCCACGCGCAAAGCGAATGAATTCCGAGCGCTCTGGCAATGCGATGCTCAGCCACTCGGCCAGCAGTGCGGCTAGTTGCTTGGAAGGGCGCCGGTTGCCCGCCTCGATCTTGTGAATCGTCTCCACCGAATAGTTCAACGCTTCGGCCAGCTCCGCCTGGGTCACGCCACGTGCCAGCCGCTGGCCCTTGAGCCAGCTACCAAACCCCTTCTGCTCCACCATCCGTTCCCACACCTCCCTCCCCCTCTACAGCCTGGCAACCTATTGTAAGGGTAACTGTACAACCCTTCCACCTCCCAGTCTATCCGACCTCTTCATGTAACACCAATTGCACTTCGTGCCGCAAAGGTTCGTAGCCCACGCTCCAGCGCGCCAGCGCAGGCCACTAACACCAGCCCGTACCACCAACCCCTATCCTCCCTCGCGACACCCCACCCCAACCCTGCTATAATACCCACCATGCACCATGTGTGCTGCGCACATGCGCTACGCGCACGAAGCACATGCGCGCAGCGCACATGCAACATGCAACATGCAACATGCAACAGAAACCATGAACTACTCACTCGACGACACCATCGCCGCCATCGCCACCGCCCCCGGCGAGGCCGGCATCGGCATCGTGCGGATCAGCGGCGCCGAGGCCCTGCCGATCCTCCAGAATATCTTTCGCCCGGCCGCACCCGCATGGCAGCCCGAATCCCACCGTATGGTATACGGCTCGCTCGTGGACGAGCAGGGGGAGCCGCTCGACGAGGTGATGGCAGTCTGGTTCAAGGCGCCACGCTCCTACACCCGTGAGGATGTGGTGGAGATCCACTCCCATGGCGGCAGCGTGGCCGTGCGCCAGGCCCTCAGCCGCGTGCTGCGCGAGGGGGCGCGCCTGGCCGAGCCGGGTGAGATGACGTTGCGCGCCTTTCTCAACGGGCGCCTTGACCTCGCCCAGGCCGAGGCCGTCCTCGACATGGTGCGTGCCCGCACCGAGGCCGGGATGCACGCCGCCATGGAGCAACTCGGCGGCGCGCTCAGCCAGGAGATCCGCCAGGCCCGCCAGGAGCTCATCGACGTGCTGGCGCACCTCATCGCAACCATCGATTTCCCCGAGGATGATGTGCCACCCCAGGATATCTCACCGGAGCTGCAGGACGTTCTGGACACCCTCGACCGCCTGCTCCGCAACGCCGAGCGCGGCCTCCTCCTGCGGGAGGGAATTCGCGTTGCCATCGTCGGCCGTCCCAACGTCGGTAAGTCCAGCCTCCTCAACCGCCTGCTTCGCCACGAGCGCGCCATCGTCACCGAGATCCCTGGCACCACCCGCGACCTCCTCGAGGAGTCGCTCAACCTGCGCGGCATCCCCATCGTCCTCACCGACACCGCCGGCATCCGCGACACCGTCGACGTCGTCGAGGCCATCGGCGTCGAGCGCTCCCGCACCGCCCTCCAGCACGCCGATCTCATCCTCTTCGTCGTCGACGCCAGCAAGCCCCTCGCCGCCCAGGATTACGCCCTCGCTGAGGCCGTCGACGGCCGCCCCGTCATCGTCGTGGAGAACAAGCAGGACATCCTCGACGGCGGACAACCGACCCCGGACGACCACCTGCCCGTCCTCACCCCTTCCGATATCCTCCCCGACGCCCCCCACGTAGCCATCAGTGCCCTCGAGGGCACCGGCGTCGACGAACTGGAGGAGCAAATGTGGGAGATGGTCATGGGCGGAAAAATCAGCCCCAGCGACGCCGCCCTCATCACCAACCCCCGCCACAAACAAGCCATCCAACAAGCCAGAGACCACATCGCCGCCGCCCTAGACGGCGCCGCCCTTGGCATGCCCGCCGACTTCCTCACCATCGACCTCCACGCCGCCGTCAACGCTCTCGGCGAGATCACCGGCGAAACCGCCACCGAAGACCTCCTCGACGCCATCTTCTCCCGCTTCTGCATCGGCAAATGAACACCACCTCCACTCCGGCCACCTCCTTTCCTTCGTTGCGCCTCTCCTGGCATAGACTCGCAACTGAGTTACACCCAGCGTACAAATCCCAGGAACGTGGCAGATGCCATCCAAGCACGCATTTCTCATGCAGCGGTAAGTAGCACACAATCTCCTATGAAGTAACCGATTGTGACAGCTTCATTAGAATCCGGATGAGCTTGTTCTACTCTTTAAGACTGACAACGACACGGTGATCGAGGTGGAGCTGGGGGCGCTGGAGTGAGGGGGAGGGCCCAAGCAACTTCAAGAAATGGAGGACCAAGGTGGAAACCGAAAGACATCAAGAATGGAAGGCGGAAGCAAAAGAGCATCTAAGGCGTAAAGGTGACACGATGTTGGCTGATGTGCTGGACGTGTGCAAGGTCTCTCTCATCGAGGACGCGCCGCCTACGGTATCGAGCGAGCCAAGCTCATCGCCCACAGCGAGGACAGAGCTGTTTTCCTACAGAATGGAGGTGCGCTGCCCCAGTGATCGACTAGAATCGCTTGAGGATAACGAAGCAGAGGCCAAGGATCGGCTTGACCAGGCCTTTCGATCAACTAGCGCACCGTACAGCGTTCATTTCACTAGTATAGAGTTCCTTCCGTTGGAGGAAGAAGGGAATCAGGAATAATTTGCGACGGTTCACGCCACAATTGGTATAACGTCTGTACGGCTCTGTTTTTACTCTCTACTTACCCTGCCAAGTGGGTCGGGCTCCACAGAATCGCCAACCTTTACGGTCAGCGAGCCCTCCTTCAGGTGCGCTAGGAAGATGTAGACCCCGTCAGACTCTATGATGATGTAATTCCCGGCAAAGGGCCGGATATCACTTCTCCAATCCACATCAACTCTACTCAACAACACACTCACCACCGCCCCTACAACCCTCCACCCACTAATCACAAGCGAAGCACAAAACCCCCTACCTAACTCACTCCGCACTCCCCATTCGTCTCATTCCGCACTCCGCATTCCGCATTCCGTATTTGACTCACTCCGTTGACAGCGCCTCCCCCGCATGCAGCCGCGCCGCAATCCGGTACGTCTGCGTCGTCGCGCGGTCCGTCGGCGCGTGACCCGCCAGATACCGCGCGAGCGCGACGAGCACCACAGCCGCCAGCTCGGGCCGGCTCTCCTCCAGGTCGTAGAACAGCTGCAGCCCCGCCTCCAGCATCTGGTAGGAGTGGAACTCCCCATCCTCCCGCAGCAGCGTCTGCGCCAGCGTCTCGATCAGCGGGGCCACCGGATGCCCCAGGCTCACGTACCGGTACACCGTGGCCGCCGCTTCCTCCACCCGCTGCTGCCGGTCCGTCAGCTCCAGCAGTCGCTCCCGCAATGTCTCTGCATCCTCCGGCAGCTCCGCCACCCCCGCCTCCGTCGGCATCTTCGCCGCCGGCATATTGAGGAAGCGGTTCAGGTACAGGTGCATCGCCGCATGCCAGATGCCCCGCGCCCCTTCCAGCGACGGGGCCCGCTGGAGCAGTTGGTGCGTCGCGTTCGCACTGGTGAGCGTGTGCAACACGCTGATCCAATCGCTAAACTCATTCGAGAGCGAGAAGCGCGCCACCCGCACCGCCGCCGCGTACCGCACTGCCTGGGACAGCGCCGTTACGCTCGCCCCACCTTCCAGTGCCGCCGCCAGCCCCTCCGCACTCGCTACCGGGTCATCCCCCAGCAGCGTCCTGACCAGGGCGTCGAACGCCTCGTCGTTGAGTGCCCCCTCGCGGCTGGGGTCCCCCACTAACTCCCCCGCCAGCAGCCGCTCGAAGATCGGCTCGAGAATAGTGGGCAGGTCCACCGGGGTGCGCCACGAGCTTGTTTCCTCCATCCGCTGCGCGCCCGTGATGCTCGGCACGATGCTCGGCAGGATCGCCGACGCCTCCTCCCACCCGATCAGATCCAGGAGCTCGAAGGCCTTGTTGACAAAGTCGATCGTGTGACCCGTGTCCAGGAAATAGTGGTCCGTGGCCGCCGCGACCAGCATGTCCGCCACCTCCACCGCCCCCGCGCCGCTCCGGATCGCCGTCAGGATCACCCGCTCCACCCCATCCCGGTCCCGCACCTCCGCGAACTGCCGCAGCCAGGCCTTCAGCGTGGCCACGTCGAGCCCCTCCGCCGGCAGCGGGTCGAGCGGGTAGTGCGGCGTCTGCCCCGCCACGTTGTCCGCCACGTGTAGCAAGCCGTGGTAGAGGGCTAGTGGCCGCTCCGTCGGTGCCAGGGAGGGCAAGAGGTTGCCCAGCGCCGTCATGATCGTCAGCCCGTCCCGCCACCCCGCCTCCCGCTGCGTAGCCCCGAAGCACCCGCCGATCGCCAGCACCTCCGCGCCCTCCACCCCCTCCTCCAGCAGCGACAGAATCGCCTTCGCCGTCACCAGCGAGATATCCCGCTCCAACCCGTCTCGCAGCCGCCCCCTCTGGTACGCCACCTCGTCCCGCTGCGGCCGCGGGTCCACCCAGATCTCCCCGTCCCGCACCTCCACCGG
>JALZCF010000353.1 GCA_030863245.1 Chloroflexota bacterium | reverse complement strand
GGGGTGGGTCGCGTAACGGCGTGACGGTATTAATGGCGCGTGTTGCATGTTGCATGTTGCATGTTACGTGTTGTGCGAGACGTGTTGGCACTTACGGGCCGCCGGGGGTTGCGAGGCGTAAACGGCGTACGTTGCCACCGCTAGCGCACGGCGCTTCGGCGTGGGGGCCGCCGGGGGTTACGAGGCGTAAACGGCACGCCTCTCCACCCACGGCTACCAGGACAACGGTCCTGGCGGACCTAACGGCGTGTTGTGTCCCAACTGGTATTATGCTGTGAGGCGAGTGTAAGATTTGGCTGGTATTCTGATGAGTGTGCAGTATAGAATAGATGGGGCACGATGAGCGGTTACAGGATTTTGGTGGTTGAGGATGAACTTAGTATTTGGGAGGTGGTGAGCCTGTATCTGGAGCAGGCTGGCTATGAGGTGAGGGTGGTGGTGAGCGATAGGGGGGAAGGCATCAAAGAAGAGGAGCTGCGGCACATTTTCGACCAGTTCTATCGAGGGGAAAAGTCTCGCAGCCGCTCGACGGGGGGTTCTGGACTGGGTTTCGCCATCTCCAAGCGGATCGTCGAGGCTCATGGCGGGAGGATTGAGGTGGAGAGTCAGGTGGGAGAGGGTACGCGCTTTCTGTTCACTTTGCCTCGTTCCACATCATAGCGCAGGGCGCCAAAAACGTCCTGCGCTCTGCTCTATACCGCACGAGTAGGGGCGACCCTTGTGGTCACCCTCGGCGCACGGTCGTCCCCGGCCTCTGGTTGACCCAGCATGTAATGACCGCGGGGCATGCGGTCGTCCCGACATGCGATCGTCGCAGCGTGTAGTTGCGCGGCAGGGCGAGGGTGTGGCAGAGTCGCGGCGGACGACGGGCGCTGGAGAGGATTGCGATTGAAATCGCGGCTAGGGGGCCTGCGGCCAATTGTCCGCCTTCGCGGACAAGAGGGTGTGGGGTTGTGAGTGAAATTGCGGGAGCAGGAAAATGTTTGCGCCAAGGATGCTACGCACCAAGCGCTCTTCGTGCTCAAGGCCCAAGGGCTACCCGGCGTCCTCTTGGTTTTTGGACCGCAAGCGAACGTGGATACTACTGCCACAAAAACCTGACGCACCCCCCCTTATGAGCGGGGCGACCGCCAGGGTCGCCCCGACCGGTTATACTTGAGGTAGGACGCTGGTTGCTAAGGATTCCAGCCCCTCAAGATCGTCGAGGGCGAGCCATTGGAGCATAATGCGTTGTACGCCTGCCTCAGCTAGGGTGCCGAGTTGGTCAACTATCTCGTTCGGTGTGCCGACCAGGCGTCCTTGCTGGCGCAGGTCGTCGGCTGTATTATTCGGGGTGCGCTGGGCGAGGCGCTCGCGTACCTCGGCATCGTTGCGGCCAAAAATGACTTCTGTCATCAGGGAGCGGCGCACCTCGTTGGGGTCGCGCCCTTCTGCTTGGAGCAAGCGATTCAGATGTTTGTTGAGGTCCTTGTACGCCGCGGCGGTTAGGAAGACGCCGTTCCACTCGTCGGCGTAGTGCGCGGCGAGGGGCAGGGTGCGGTTGCGTCCGTTTCCGCCGACGAGGATGGGCGGTCCATTGGGGCGTTGGGGACGAGGGAGGAGAATGGCCTCATCCAGCTCGTAGTACTCACCGTCGAAATCAACGGGGTCATCGCTGTGGAGCAGGCGGTAGATAACCTCCAGTCCCTCCTCGAAGCGGTCGAGGCGTTCGGAAACCTCTAACAGGGGGAAGCCGAATTTCTCGTGCTCCCGCTCCTGCCAGCCGGCACCCACCCCCAATATCAGACGGCCGCCAGAGAGATCATCTACATCTTTACCGATGCGTGCCGTCCAGACGGGATGGCGGAAGGAGACAGGGGTCACCAGTGGCCCGAACTCGATACGATCGGTGTGGCTGGCCAGCCACGTCAGCGACACCCATAATTCAAGCGACGCCTTGTCTGGAGGATTGGCGTTGGTGAAGTGATCCGAACGGTACAGCCCGGCGAACCCCAGGTCCTCAACGGCGCGTGCGATCCGCTTCCAGCGTGGCCACGTCAGGCCGTCCTGTCCCTCGATCATGATGGCGACTTCGATCATTGGTAGTTCCTTTCATATTTGCCCGCTGATGCGAGACGATGTAATTGATTTTAGATGATGGGGTGTTGCATGTTGCATGTTGCGTGGTGCGTGGTGCGTGAACTGCGGGGAGTGAGGGGGGCCACGGCAACGAAAGCTGATGCACTACGCGATACGCAACAGGGAGTGGGCGTTTGCTTTGGCGCGGTTGGTTCTATAGGCCAAAGTAGCGCTCGAGTACTTGCTTCATCATAGGGGCGGCGACGCCGGAGCCTTCGCCGCCGTGCTCTATCATGCCGAGGAAGGCGATCTGGGGCTGGTCGTGGGGGGCGTAGCCTGCGAACCAGGCGTGGGAGTTGTTGCCGGGGGTGGTCTCGGCGGTGCCGGTCTTGCCTGCAACCGCGATGGGGAAGTCACCAAAGACGCCGCTGGCGGTTCCCATCGGCGGGACTGTCACCGCACGCATTGCCTCACGAATCGTGTTTACGACTTCGGCACGGAGGGGAAGTTCGACCGGGTCCTCCTTCTCGAAGTACTCCGGCTCGGTTGCGCCTGTGGGATCTGAGGTGTGGCTGACGAGCGTCAACGGGCGCAGGAGTCCACCCGTCGCCATGGCGAGTGCGACGCGCGTCATTTGGGCTGGTGTCACCTGCAAGAAGCCCTGGCCGATGGACATGTTCACCGTATCGCCAGGCACCCATCCATCGCCAAGTTCCTCTAGCTTCCATTTGGGAGTCGGCAACAGGCCAGGGTTCTCATCTATCTCGAGGCCGGTGTAGTTGCCGATACCAAATGCATCGGCAATCTGTTGTAGGGCAATCACGTCGGTGTTGTACAGGTTAACCCCCGTCTCATAGAACACGACGTTGCACGACTGTTCCAGACCATGGAACAGATCGATGTTCCCATGCCCCTCCCGCTTCCAACAGGCCATTGGAAAGCCCAGCTCGGTCCACACGCCAGAACAGAAGTGCGGGTCGCTGCGCGGAAGGCCCGCTCTCTCCATACCCGCTGCCATCGTGATGATCTTGAAAAGAGATCCACTGGGATATGCGCCCTGGGCAGGCCGGTTCAGAAGCGGCTGCTCCGACGCCTGCGCGAGTACCTGGCGCTGCGAGGCGTTCAGGTCGTTCGCTAGCGCATTCGGGTCGAAGCGCGGCCACGAGGCCATCGCTAGCACCTCTCCGGTCGCCACATCGGCGACGACGATGGAACCCTTGCGCGCTCCCAGAATCTCCTCGCATGCTAGCTGCAGGTTCCTATCGATGGTCAGATAGAGCGAGCGGCTCTGGATCGCAGGCAGATCGGCTAATGTAGCGACCTCATTCCCTTCAGGGGAGAGCACGGTCAATCGACCCCCCTTCTTCCCGGCCAGCGTCTCCTCAGCCCACCGCTCGATCCCCAGCTTCCCGACGCTGTCCGTTTCCTCATATCCCCGCTCGCCAAGTGCCGCCAGCTCATCTTCATTGACCTGACCGACGAAGCCGACGATATGCGAGGCAGTCGCTCCCTGCGGATAGTGGCGCGCGGCCCGCTCACGCAAGGAGACACCCGGCGTGCTGACAAGGCGATCGTAGTTTTCCTGGGAGCGCTCGAAGGAGATGTCTCCAATGGGAACGAACCAATCTGCAGGCTGCCCGGCATACTTCGTGACAATCTCGCCCTCCGGCATCCCCGTCAACTCGCTGATCAAGTTGTGTACCACTGCCGGGTCCTGGATCTGACCTGGAATAACTCCGATCGTGACGATAGCGCCCTGAGTTGCCAGGATCTCTCCATTACGGTCGTAGATCACGCCACGTGTCGAGGTACGTGCGAAGAGACGAAGATAGTTCTCCTCGCCCAACTCTGGAATAATGGCAGCAGGAGACCAGGCGATCCGCCAATTGCCATCGTCGTTGAGCACGGTATCGAGGCGGGGTCGAAAGTGCAGGTCGCCCACCAAGCGCGTCCGGTAGGTCACATCAAAATCGGCTGCGCCCTGCCGTGCGTTGAAGCGGCCTGCCGCGACCACAGTTGTATCGAACTCGTAGACCGTCGCCTCGCTCAACACTCTCCGGTAACGGGCCTCGAAATCCTCACGTGAGATGGACGCCTGCGACTCGGGCGCGAGCAGATAGTACATCGTATCGAAATCTTCCGCGTGCCACGCCTCCAGGAAGCGCCGCGCCACAAACTCCGCCGACGGCGCATCAGGCGTTTCCGTCGGCGGCACCGGCGTCGCCACATCCGCTTCCACCTCGCCACACGCCACCAGAACCGTAGCTAGAGCACCTGCCGGAACGAGCCTAAGAAAAGCACGCCGCGTTATCGGATCCATATCAAACGATCTACGCCAATTTCCGCTTCAACTAGATGTAAGGTGGTGACATTGTAGTCGTGGTGTTGCATATTGCATATTGCATGTTGCATGTTGCGTGGTGCGTGGTGCGTGAACTACTGTTGCGGTCGCCTTGCTCACTCGCCTCACTTGTAGTTGACCTTTCCGTAAACGATCACGAAATCCGCATTCCGCATTCCGCATTTTCACTGGCTTGCTTTAATCGCCTGCCTCAACAGAACGGGGTGGGTTTGGGG
>JALZCF010000259.1 GCA_030863245.1 Chloroflexota bacterium | reverse complement strand
GTTATGGGCCTTTACCGTGCCCAGGACCACCGATAGGGCTTCGGCTGTTTGCCGGTTGGTCATGCCCTGAGCAAGGAGGTGCAGCACCTCTAATTCCCGGTCGGTGAGTGGCTCGATCATCGTCTGGGTGCCGGGGGAAGGGGGGGCTGGGAGATAGGATACGTGCGCCGGTTGCGACAGCTCGGCGCTCAGTTCTGCCTGCGCCATGGCGATCGCCGTAGTCAAATCGTCCGGCTGACCTTGCCGGGCGGCATGCGTTTGGGCCGGTGAGATGGCTGCCTGGCAATGTTGTACCTGTCGCTGCACCAGCATTCTGGTTTCATGTTCCGTCGCCGGATGCTGCTGCACAAAGGTTAGCAGGGGAAATCCCTGCTGCATGCGACCCGTCGCCAAGAGGAATTCGCTGATACTGGCCAGGATGGTAAGCAGCAGCGACGTAAACTGGATGTCGGCGGCAATTTGTAGCGCCTGGCGGAATTGTTGCTGTGCGCTCTCGAAATCACCTTGGGCAACGGCTGTAGTACCCAACCCCTGGTAGGCTGCTGCCAGTCCACCTTTGTCATTGATCTTCCGGTAGATGGCCACGCTTTCTTCATATAACTGCTGCGCTTCCTCGAATTGCTGCTGGCGCAGGGCAATATCACCCAGCCTGTTCATCGCCAGCGCCATCCCTTCCGGATCGGAAAATGCCTCACGGGAGGCGTAGCTCGCTTCGAAATGCCGCCGGGCGGCGGCGTAATCGCCCAGGGCACGCGCTGCCTGTCCCAACTCGTTGAGGGCATAAGCCATGAACCAGCGATCCCCGACTCTTTGCGCCGCTTCGTAGGCTGCTTCGGCGTAGGCTTGAGCTTTTTCATATTCGCCCTGCGCATAGGCGACATTTGCCAGCAGCTGGTTCGCATTCTGGTGGTTGTGGAGGTGATTCTGCGTGGCGGCGGTCTCGCATGCCTGTTGCGCCAACTGCTGCGCTTCTGCGTAGTCGCCGTGGATCGAAGCTAGGGTGCTGAGGCCAAGCAGCGGATCGGTCCCCAGTCCCGGCAAGGGTAGCAAATCGAGGCGCTGGTAGATAGCGTGGCATTGTCGAAACACCTTTTCCGCCTTGTCAAACTGTCCCAATCGAATCGCTATCCATCCCACTTCCAACAGGACAAGGGCCTTAACCGGTTGTGTTGACGGGTCCTCAATCGCCAGGTTGTGAAGCGCGTCGTCAAACATCCTGGCCGCATCCAGGTACTTACCTTGCATGTGACAAAACATGGAAAGGGGTTCAATTGCCCGCCCAATGGCATCAACCATCCCGTGCTGGACAGCCCATTGCCATGCCGCGCGGATATTCTCCAACTCGGGCGCGATCTCGTCGGCTGCCTCGCGCTGGCGTCCACCCAACATGGCATCGGTGCGCCGATAGAGAAAATCGGTGTAGTACACGGCATGGCGCTGACAGCTCTGGACTGCCTTTTGGGAAGATTGCACCAACTGCTGTTCGGCATACTGGCGCAGGAGTTCATGTATCTGGTAACGACCGTCCGCTTCCCAGCGGAGCAAGGATTTATCCACGAGGGCTGTCAGCACAGGCAGCGTCGCCCCAGTCACAACCTCGACCGCTTCGCGGCGAAAGCCCCCACGAAAGACAGCCAATTGTTGAAACACATCCTGCTCCGCCGGAGTAAGCAGCGCCCAAGAATGGGCGAATACGGCCTGCATGCTACGGTGGCGCTCCGGTACATTGCGCAGATTCGAGGTCAGAAACGCCAGGTTGCGCTGAATTTCGTCGGCGATGGTGGCACAGTCAAGGCCTTTGGTCCACGAGCCCGCCAGTTCTAATGCTAATGGCATCCCCTCGACGAGTTGACAGATGCGAAGGAGACCATTCTGCTCGTCACTCGGCGAAAAGTCTGGGCGTACCTGGCGCACCCGCTCCACCAATAGGCGCACGGCGTCGTACGTTTCGATCTCTGCCCAGGACGATGGGCTATCTGGCATATTCAGGTTGACTTGGGGGTAGGAAAGCCCGCGAACCGGAAAGAGCCATTCTTCTTGTAGATTGAGGGCCTCGCGGGAGGTAACAAGGAGCTTGATCCTTGCGCCGTGCTGGAGCATCTCAATCAGAAAGTCCGCCCCTTCCAACAATTGTTCAAAGTTATCCAGAATGAGCAAGAGGGTCTTATCCTGCAAATAGTGCAGGAGTTGCTGGCGGGGGTTGTCGTGGCTGGACAAAGAGAAGGCATCGGCAATGGCCGTAACGAGAAGAGCCACCGACTGTACAGGCTGTAAGTCTATCCAGTAGATACCATGTGGGAAATGCTCTGCTTGTTGGCGCGCAACCTCAATCGCCAGCCGCGTCTTACCGATCCCACCGGGACCCACCAACGTTAGTAGTCTACAATCACGATTGTTCAAGCGCTTGGCAATCTCGGCTAATTCTTTCTCTCGGCCGACGAAAGAGGTGAGGCGCTGAGGGAGACGGTGCAGTCCCTTGGAACTGGAAGTCTGGGGCACCGACTGGGGGATGGTGGCCCTGCGGGCAACTGGCTCTGGCGTGGCCCTGACAACTGTGGGCAACTGCTTGGCCCGCACCGCCTCATACAGCTCTCTTGTTTCTGCTTCCGGTGCGACCCCGAGTTCCTCATCGAGAAGGCGCACACATTCGTTGTACTGACGCAAGGCGGCCGCCTGCTGACCGGCCAGTGCATAGAGGCGCATGAGCTGGCGGTGGGCGGGCTCATGCAACGGGTCGAGGGTCAGCCAGCGCCGCGCCTGGTCAATCGCAACCTCCCACTCGCCCCGTGTCTGGTGGACGTGGACCAGTTGTACCAGCACGGTGCCGAGCGTCCGGCGCAGCCCTTCGCGCTCGAAAAACTGCCACTCGTCAAACTCGGGGCAATCGGGCAGGGTGAACCCAGCCAGGAAGTCATCGCTGTAGAGCTGGGCTGCCTCCGTCAAATAGTCGAGGCATGGCTGGAGAAGAGTGGAGGTGGGA
The DNA here is from genome assembly GCA_030863245.1 of Chloroflexota bacterium. Taxonomy (GTDB): domain Bacteria; phylum Chloroflexota; class Anaerolineae; order Ardenticatenales; family Ardenticatenaceae; genus JALZCF01. The sequence continues at coordinate 7,834 of JALZCF010000259.1, read as the reverse complement.
TGGTCATCCGGCAGGCACTCTGTCACGTGCTCCTGGAACGCTTCCACGTCAAGCCAAACATCAGCCAAGGGGTTGAGCTCGACCGTTTCGGCTGTGGCCTGCAACACCTCATCGCCCAATGCCTTATTGAGCTGGTACAAGGTGCGGCGCAGATTGCCGCGGGCCCTGCGCCGATCGCTTTCCGGCCACAACAGCGTCGCCAAGGCATCGCGACTGCGGGGTTGCTTCGTCACAGCCAGGTAGATGAGGAGGGCGAGCACCTTCCGCAGGTTGATCTCTAGGACTTGACTATCGCGCTCCACGCGGGGTGGGCCGAAGACAAACAGCTTCACCTGTGACATCTTCTGATCGTTCCCTAACAACTGACGAAATGGAATCCCGTCGAACACCTAAGGTTCAGGCACGGGGTCGGCCTTACCAGAAATGCTGCCAGAGCCAGAACTCACAGCAAAAGGTTCGCTGATGAGCCGAGGGGCGAAGGCCCGTCGCCTGCAATCCCAAGTTCGGAGGGGGTTTCAAGCTAGAAGAGCCTTTGCTTCAGAGGAAGGGTACAGATCCAGCTCTTGTAACGCTTGCCGCTCAAGTAGTCGGTCAACGTAGTTAAAGTTCAGTATCCGTGCGGTCACACGACCAATATCGGTTAACGGTACGATCTCGACGCTCTCTAACCGAAAGTGTTCGTTCCACCTGTCACTGCGCGGATTGAAGAAGCGTACAAATTGGTGGGTTTCCCAATCAACTGATCCAATATCACTGCCTTTGTGACGGTTGCAGAATGCACAAGCATAAGCGAGGTTGTCCAATTCCGTTGGCCCGCTATGCTTCTCACTAATGATGTGATCGACCTGACAACCGAAATAGGTATCGTCTTCGTGAATCAAGCAGTACTCACACAAGTTGTTCGCCCGAGTGGCAACTTGTCGCCGTAGTTCCGCTGAGATGTAGGTCCTACTCATGTGCTAAGGAATAGCGGCCTTTTAACCTGAACAATTCGTCGGGAACGAACAGGCAATAAATGTTCAAGTTATTCGCTAGTCATTCCTAAGTGACGACGAGCCCGCGCTTTCGCCAACCGCATAAGATGTTCAAGCTGCATATAGTGATTCAGTTCCACCGTTTCTTCAGCCGATAGCCCTACCGTTTTCTCGCGCTGAATCAACTCCGCGACGCGCGCTTTCGTAGCGTCAGAGGGACGAAACGCAACGACGCTACTTGGGGTCGTGCCAGCCGCGATAAAATCAATAATCTCCTCATAAGCAGGTGTAACGATCATTGTTAACGCACTCCTTCTTTTCACGGTGCTTATCACTCTGAAACAATTATGCCATCATCTCACATGAAGTACTAAGCGCCCTCGGGCTAACCCGCTAGAATTCTTAGACCTGAATCGTTGTCAGTAGATTTCCCGAGATGTTCAGTGCAATCAGAACGGAACCACCGCATTCTCAAGCGTCCGCCTGGCAAGCACATGATCACCCTCGATGGCCGCCAGTGCGATAGCCTCTTCTGGCGCCATGCGCCCTGATGCAAGCAAGCAGAAGTCTAGGGCATCCATTCGGATGGTGGCCTCCGGCTCCGAACTCTCCCCGATGCGCCACGTACCACCCGCTGGTCCTACGAGATTGAGAACGATCGAGGCACCGTCGAGCGCGCGCGGCAACGTCTTTGCCAGGTCACGCACGATCAACTCCACGATCCGGCCGTCGTGCTTGGGGGAGAGAACCATCTCGCGCCCGGTTGCCTGGCAGATATCGAGACGGTGGCTCCACATATCTCGGGAGTAGATGAGATCGGTCAGGTAGGCGAGGTTAACGGTACCCAGCGGCGGTCCGAAGGGAATAACCAGGGCGCGTAGCAGCCAGGGCAAGCGCTGACGTGTGCCAATCGCCTTCGGCCCCACCTCACGTAGCTCGGCGATCAGTTCGGCCGGCGACGCGCCCGCGCGATCCCCGACCTGGACTTCGTTCATCGCATCCACCGTTAGTTGCCCTTCTCTCTTCTTGCCCATAGCTCCGAACTGCCGCTTGAACTCCGACCACCTCGCATACCCTGCACAGGCACCTGCCTGGTGAGCGACGATCTCCTGGACATTCCAGAGGGTGCATGCGGTTGGCCTGTTCCACTCTTCATCGGTGAGCGACTCCACCAACGCGAGAAACCTTTCCAGCTCCGCCCGCGCCAACACCCCCGCTTCCTTGTGGGAGAGGGGACGAATCTCCCCTGCATCCTGGAGGGGTTCCTTGGAAACCATCCCTTCCCGGCTCACTTCCTGTTGCATCCTGCACCTCCTTGTGTATCGCCGAATGGTGTTTGACGAACAAGTTCGGGAAGCAGCTTCCACAGCTCCTGTCGCAGCTATAGGAGTTATGGGAGTTATGGGAGCTGTAGGAGCTTCCAACATTACTGCCTTTGAACGTCAAGACTAATTAGGCGGGATGACTCTCTATTCACACTCTGACTATAGAATGCCACAACTCGCGTTGCTGGAGCAAACCGGCGAAGGACATCTAAGGGACGCTCCACGTGACGCCTACGGGACGGTCTATCTTTATAGTGATAGTCAAATAACAGCTTGAACACGTAGAGGAAACGAGATACGGGAAAGGGGAAGTGACAATGTTGATGAATCCGTTTATAGCCCAAAACGTAGCAGAAAAGCATGTGCGAGATCTTTTCGCTGAGGTGCCGCAAAGACAATCCACACGACAACCAGATCTATCCGATGGAAGATCGAGCTCACAGAGGCATGTCGTCATTGTCGGTGGTGGCTTCGCTGGCCTGAATGCGGCCAAGCATTTGAAGGACGCGCCAGTACGCGTCACCCTCATCGATCGCCGCAACCATCACCTATTTCAGCCGTTGCTGTATCAGGTGGCGACCAGCACCCTGTCTCCTGCCGACATTGCGTCGCCGTTACGCGCCCTCCTCAGGCATCAAGAAAATGCACAGGTGCTGTTGGGCGAAGTGACCGATATCGATGCGGCGAACCGACAGGTAGTGTTGAATGACGTCACGAGAATCGACTATGACACCCTCATCGTTGCAGCGGGTGCTGGTCAACACTATTTCGGCAATGACCAGTGGAAGCCCTGGGCACCCAGTTTGAAGACGCTTGAAGATGCCACGGAAATCCGTCGGCGTATTCTGACGGCGTTTGAGGTCGCCGAGGGTCTGAGTGATCCGGATGCGATCCGGGCATGGCTGACATTTGTCGTGGTCGGTGGCGGCCCCACAGGGGTAGAGTTAGCGGGTGCGGTGGCGGGAATTGCTCGTGCCACGCTGAAAGATGACTTCCGCACCATCAACCCCGCCAATGCCCAGATCCTTCTGGTTCAGAGTGGCGATCGCGTCTTGCCTACTTACCCGCCGGAGCTCTCTGCGAAGGCCGAAGCTGGCCTATTACGGCTGGGCGTGAGTGTGCACACCGGGGTGCGGGTGACGGATGTGGGGCCTGATGGCGTAATACTTTCTCGCGGCGACCAGCATGAATACATTCCGACTCGGACCGTGCTGTGGGCCGCTGGCGTCCAGGCCTCGCCATTGGGACGCGCTCTGGCACAATCCACCGGGACCCCCTTGGATCGTGGGGGTCGCGTGCTGGTAGAAGCTGACCTCAGCGTGCCAGGGCATCCGGAGATCTTTGTGATCGGTGATATGGCCTCTTTCACCCATCAGACGGGCAAACCGCTACCGGGTATCGCAGCCGTGGCGATGCAGCAGGGGCAGTACGTGGCGGAGTTGCTTAAGCGCTGGCTGCATGGTGACGATATGCCGCCCTTCCGATACCGGGATCTAGGAAGCCTGGCGACGATCGGCCGGTCAGCTGCGGTCGCCGATTTTGGCAGGGTGCGGTTCTATGGCCGCCTCGCTTGGTTGATCTGGTACGTTGTGCACTGGATGAAGTTGATCGGCTTCGAGAACCGCCTACTCGTGCTCATGCAGTGGCTCTGGAGTTACTTCACACGCAATCGCTCCGCACGGCTGATTATCAACCCGGAAGAGACGCTCCAGGCGCAATTGACCACTGGAGAAGCGACAGCGTAGTCTACTCAGTCCACCACGATATGAATGCCATCTGGCGAGCGAAGAGTCTCTCGCCAGATGGCTTAAGATTTTTGTCAACCCGTTCCAAAACCTCTACTTCCTTACTGAGAGCTAAGAGCCAACCGCAAAGAGAAGTAGCTCCCACAGCTCCTACAGCTCCTACAGCTCCCATCCCGCTCACACCAAGAGGGTTGCCTTCGCGATGAACCTCTCGTAAGATTAATGATAACCAAGTGACCGTTTGGGAGAGACTATGGAACAACTGAAGCTGTTCTTGTTTGGTCCCCCACGTTTGGAACGCGGCGGGGAGCTGGTAGAGGTCAGCCTACGCAAGGCGAACGCCTTGCTCAGCTACCTGGCGATCACCCAGCAACCTCACAGCCGTGATACATTGGCGGCACTATTGTGGCCGGAGAGCGATCAGCGCAGCGCGCGAGGTAACCTGCGCCGCACCTTGTACCGGCTCAATAAGGAATTAGGCGATGAGGTGTTGCAGGCCACAGCCGAGACGGTCGAGTTCAACCCCACGGCCGATGTCTGGCTTGATGTGGTAGCGTTCCAGCAGCATGTGACCGATTGCCTGCCGGATAACCATCCCACGCCCACCCTTGCCCAGCCATGCCTCGACCGCCTGACCAAAGCGGTACAGCTCTACAGCGACGATTTCCTGGCCGGCTTCACGCTGCCCGATTGCCCTGAGTTTGACGAGTGGCAGTTTTTCGAGCGCGAAGGCTTGCGCCAGACGCTCGGCACCGTGCTGGTACAGCTGGTCCATGTCTATCAAGCACGCGGCGAGTGGGAGGCCGCGATTGAGCATGCGCGGCGCTGGCTGGCGCTCGACACCCTGCACGAGCCCGCCCACCGCCAGCTCATGCGCCTCTATGCACTGGCCGGTCAGCAGGCGGCCGCCCTGCGCCAGTACGATGAATGCGTGCGAATCCTCGACGAGGAACTGGGGGTCCCACCGGAAGAGGAGACCACCGAACTGTACGAGAGTATCCGGACGAGAAGCTGGCCGCCGAAGTCCAAGGATCACCCCATTCAACGCGTCGCGCAGGAAGATACTGCACATCCAAGTACCCCTCCGCCTGAACCGCAGCCCCTTCACCATAATCTGCCACCGCAACCAACCGTGTTCATCGGCCGGGAGCGCGAACTGGATGAACTAGATGCCTTGCTAGCTGATCCCGGGGCCCGCCTGATCACGATTGTAGGCCCCGGCGGTATGGGCAAGACGCGGCTGGCAGTGGCCGCGGCCGAACGGCAGCTCACGCGCTCCCGCTTCCCCCACGGGGTGTACTTCGTCTCCCTGGCGCCCCTCAGTGCCCCCGAGCACATGCTCCCGGCCATCGCGGAGGCGCTTGACGTGCCGCTTGAGTCTGATAGGTTGCCCTCTCGCGCTCCGGAAGAGCGCCTGCTGGACTACTTGCGCCAGAAGCGTCTGCTGTTGGTGCTCGACAACTGCGAGCATCTCCTCCACGGCATCGAGCTGGTCATGGACGTTCTACGGGCCGCGCCCGATGTGCAGGTTTTGGCCACATCACGGGAGCGCTTGCGCATGCGGGACGAGCAGGTGTATCCCATTCAGGGCTTGGACTATCCGGACGGGGAGGGAGCGGCCATATCAGTCGATTCGGATAGCCTCGAGCACGCCGCGTTCGATCTCTTCCTGCAGAGTGCCCGGCGTATCCGGCCCGACTTTGCACTGGAATCCAACGACCTGCCCGCCCTGGCCCGCATCTGTCAGCTAGTGGAGGGAATGCCCTTGGGACTGGAGCTGGCCGCCTCCTGGGTGAATATGCTGCCTGTAACCGAGATTGCCGCCGAGATCCAAAATAGCTTAGACCTGTTGGAGACGGACCTGCGTGACATGCCAACCCGCCAGCGCAGCATCCGGGCCGTCTTTGCTGCCTCCTGGCAACGTCTAAGCGAGGCAGAACAGGATCTGTTCATGCAGCTGTCCGTCTTCCGCGGTGGCTTCACCCGTCAAGCCGTGCTGAAAGTGACCGGCGCATCCCTGCGCCTCTTGAGCAACCTGTCCGACAAATCCCTCCTGCAGTACAACCGAGCGCACGACCGCTACCAGATCCACGAACTGTTGCGTCAGTATGCAACCGAGAAGTTGGCCCAGGAGCCAACGCGCGAACATGAGGTGCGCGATCGGCACAGCATCTATTACTGCGCCTGGTTACAGGACAGAGAACCCAAACTGAAGGACGCCCAACAGGAGGCTGCGGCGGCGGCACTTGAGGCCGATATCGACAACGTGCAGCGTGCCTGGGAGTGGGCGGTGCATCAGCGGCTGATCGAGCCCATTCAGCAGGCGATGGATGGCCTCGGCTACCTTTACGAATGGCAGGGGCGCATTCGGAGCGGTCAGCGCGCTTTCCACTCCGCTGCGGACCGCCTCAGCCAGCGCGGAGCCGAGGGAGACAGCGCTATGGAGGAACGACGCGTGCTGGGCAAGGTGCTGGCGTGGCAGGGTCTCTTCACCTATTTGTTGGGAGACGTGACGCTTGCTGAACAGTTGCTACAGCAAAGCCGGGCCCTACTCGATAGCCATGCGTTGCATGGTCTAGACACGCGCTTGGAAAGAGCCTTCGTCTATGCCCAACTAGGTCTTGTTGCCGTGGCCCGGGGCCAGGAGCAAGCCTGGTCTTGGTACGAGCAGAGCTTGACCCTCTTTCGCGCGCTCGGTTGTCAGTGGGAGACCAGCGAGGTATTAGCACGGATGGGGCGCTGGGCACACGTTCTTGCCGAGTTTCAGCAGGCAGAACGATTGTTCAACGAGAGCCTTGCCATCAAACGGACGCTCGGCGATCGGCGCGGCATTGCCCGAGTCTTGGGGCGTCTCAGCCAGACAGCGGTCGAACAGGGGCAATTAGAGTTGGCCGAACGGCTGGCACGGGAGAGCAACGCCATCTACCACGAGCTCGAGAACGTCTACGGTATCGCGGCGGGTCTGCGCCAACTGGGCGTGATTCTGCTATGGTGCGGAAAGCCTAACAAGGCGCATCGTTGGTTCGAGCAATGTCTGGCGCACTGCCAGGAGCTGGGCGATCGATTCTTGCTGGGCGAGGTCCACCCCGTCTTGGGGTTGGCTCTCTCGTTCCTCGGCCAGCACGACGAGGGGTATGCGCAGGCACAAGTCGGGCTTCAATTGAACCGAGAAATCGGTGACCTCAATCAGGTGGCATGGTCTCTGTGGGTAGTAGGCTGGATCCTGGTATCGATGGAAGCGTATGCCGAGGCCGAGCTTGCACTGCGTGAAAGCGTAGATCTCTACGAGCAGTTTTCTACTGAGAGCAACGAGCCCCGCCAACTAGGCTGGTCGCGCTCCCTACTTGGATACGTTCTATGGCGACGAGGCGATCTCTCTCAAGCACAGAAAGTACTCTTGGACGTCCTGCCGACCTCGATCCACCTGGGAGACTTCCTGCCGCTCCTGACGGCCCTCCCCGCCATTGCCCTGATGCTGGCTCATCAAGGCCAGACGGAGCGGGCGGTGGAGCTCTACGCCCTTGTGTGGCGCTACCCGCTCGTGGCCAATCCTCATGGCTGGTTGGAGGTGGCGCGAGGAGAGCTGGCATCCATTGCAGCGAGTTTGCCGCCGGAAATCACGGAGGCCGCGAAAGCACGCGGACAGCCACTAGACCTATGGCAGACGGCGGAGGCTTTGTTGGAAGAATTACCTGAACAAGGCTGGCCGGTCAAATAGCATCTTCTGTGAGGGGTTGCCTTCGCGACGTAAGATTAGAGTTAATCAAGTGACCGTTTGGGAGAGACTATG
>JALZCF010000254.1 GCA_030863245.1 Chloroflexota bacterium | reverse complement strand
GTAGAGCAGCTCATTCGTAATGAGCAGGCCGTCGGTTCAAGTCCGACCGGTGGCTTTTTTGTAGGAGCGTCAACGTGAGGGTTATTCCTCGGGTTGGCGCTCTTTTTGTTTGCGTGATGGTTTATGTGCCTTTGGTGGCCAGCATCTCGATGGCAGGGGTCCTGTCGCCGTTACAGGAGATCATTCGTGGGGCTTCCAAGGTCTGGATGTCAAAGCCTAGGCTGGCGTAGAGGTCGAGGATTCTGGCGGTTGCTTGGTTGGAGGCGATGACGGGGCCGGGATGTGATGCTAGCCAACGAGCTAGTCGTCGTTGGTCTTGCCAGTCAAAGCCGCTAGCCGTGTAGGAAGTGAATTCCACGTCGTAAGGCGGGTCTGCGTAGAGGAGGTCGTTTTCTTCTAGGGGGAGCTCGCCAAAGTCTCCACAGCTAAAGGTCCACTGCGAGAGGGTGTTTGCATAACGGGTGAAGTCATAGGTGTAGTTGATCGTCTTGTAGCTACCGAAGGGGACGTTGAAGAAGCCCTTGCCGTTGAAGCGGCAGAGGCCGTTGAAGCAGGTGCGATTCATGTAGTAGAAGAGAGAGGCTGCTTCTTTGGTGCCGGCCCTGTTCTCGTGAATCAGCTGGTTGAAGCGCCTGCGATGCCGGTAATAGAGCTCCTTGTCGTTTGCCATCTCGCTCTCAACGACGAGGCCCTGCTGTAGCCAACAATAGAAGTTGATTAGGTGGGGATTGGTATCGTTTAGGAGAGCCCTATCCGGCAACAACCCGAGCGCAACGGCTATGCCGCCTACGAATGGTTCTACCAGCCGATAGTCCTTGTACTGTTCCCATATGGGAAGTAGTCGAGGGAGTAACCAACGTTTCCCTCCTGCCCACTTCAGAGGAGGTTGAAGGACGACCGCCTCCTCAGTTTTTATCCCAAAGATTAGTTGTTGCACTGGCTTTCCTCGCTAGTGTGGATCCCGGTTGCATGGCGATTATAACAGAGGGCCTGGATAGCGACTAGGGATACCTTTCCGGAAACAATTACGCTTCTCGCTTACTCTGCCCCTGTCGTCGGCAAAAAGCCAGGCGACTCCCCTGCATCACCTGTACCCGGCGTGCTGCCTTCGAGATCTTCCTGCATCCTTGGCATGAGACGGGGCCCCTGCTCGCTCCAGCCCACGATGCCGACGACGGAGCGTGTCTCTCCCTCTACGAGGTAGGGGCGACGGACGCCGGTGTCGCGGTCGTGGTAGACGAAGATGGGCTCGAGGCCGTCGTCGAGGGTCCAGTGCTCGCCGCTCCATCCCTCGACCGTGCCCGTGACCTGCACCAGCTCGCCGGGATGGTCGTGGAGGGTGCCAGGTGCGAGCTGCTGTGGCGTGACCACCTGGCCCTTGCCTAGCAGCTCGATCGCCTGCGACTTGGGGACGCTGATCTCCCACTCTCCGAAGGCGTGGCGGGTGTACCCCGTTAGCCGCACCCGGTCGCCAAGCGCGAGTGGTTCCAGGCCGGCTGAGCGGAATATCTTGATGCCGCCGGTATCATCCTGTATATACACTGTGTTCGGGCTGAAGGTGCCGGGTGTTGCCGTAACGATGCCCTCGATGGTTACGAGATGATCCTCTTGCAACAGTCGTACCTCGGCCACAGGGAGCAAAACCTCTCCGCTACGTGAGGCTGGATCGCTCTCTCCGGCACCGCCACCACTTGAATCATCGTCACCACCTGGCGTCGGTTCATCGCCTGAGGTTGGCTCATCGCCAGGGGTTGGTTCGCTCATATGACATGGTGCGCCAGGTGAGGGTTCGCTACGTTCCTGCCACTGCCCGTTACACCATGCCTTCGACCGATCATAGCCCTGGAACGATACCTCTACCACGTCTACCTCACGGTCATCTGGCGCACGCAAATAGATAGTCTCGCCATAATTCGAGAGCGAGAGGTTCGTATCGCGCTGGTAGAGAACTAGATATTGGCCTGGCTCGATCCTAGCGCCTGCCGGGAAGGTGTAGCTGTGGCTTGCCTTCTCTAGTTGCCAGCCTGCCAAGGGGAGTGCCTGCTCGTGGGGATTATGGAGCTCGATCCATTCGTCACGGAAGCTCGCCTCTCCATCACCATCCCAGTCCACGCTTTGTGGGGCCGAGAGTACCTCGGTCAGCATTGGATCCAGAGCGATCCGGTCTCCCGTCACCCAGAGTGGACTGCTCCAAGCGTGGTCGCCATCGGCCTGAATGGCTCGAATGATGTAGATATCACCCGGCTGTCCTTCAATCGAAACACTCCACGTCTGAGGTAACGCCCCGCTGATCATCTCCCATGTGAAGACGACGAGGCCATCACGCATCAACTCGAGTCGTAGCGATTCGTTGTCGGGATCACTCACCAGGACGGAGAACTGTAGCGGGCCTGCCTGTGCTTCGCTGCCCATCCATACATCGCCAGCCTTTAACGCAACTGCTAGGTTGGCGTCCTCGGTGGCGAAGGTGCGACGGGCACGTAACGCGTCAAAGAGGGCGTCCTCGGTCAGTTCGTGCAGGAGAATGCCCGTTCGGAGTGAGCCATCCGCGCCCCAATCCGGCGTCTCCGTATCCAGATTGCCCAATGCACCGATGCGCCACCCTTGCTGGAGCGCGTGCCAAAATGGCTGCTCGAAGCGCTGCAACTGACTACCGGCACCGTTGACAACCTCGAGCCCCATGAATTGTGCGTGCACAGCAGGGTCTGGCGCGAAATCATCGAATTCACCGGGGAAGGGATGGTTGAAGGTAGCAAGTGCTTGCGGGCGAGATGCCAACCAGGTGTAGAAAGCGGCTAGGGTCTCACCATCGGGACGATCTCGACTGGCATCGTCGGCAGTGAGGAAGACGTTGGCGTGTCCATCCGTCAGGTGTGTCCACTCGAAGCCGACTAGCGCCAGAAACTCACCTGGTTGGTTGGCAGCCCGCGCGGCATCGAACATACGGGCACGCTCCTGTTCAGAATACCAATTGGAATGGTCCGTCAACGCCATAAAG